>JALWYU010000020.1 GCA_026992635.1 Bacteroidota bacterium
GATCAAGGTGGGGCAGGGGTTTGTCGGTATTGAAGGTGGTGGGTCTCTGGGTTTTCCACAAGGGGATTTGGTTGTTTGGCTTCTGGTGAGTGTGCCAAAGCATGCTCAATATAGACTGATGCACAGCCAGAAATGAATGCGCTGGTTTGGAGTGGGGCTGCTGGATGAATACGCTATGATGGTCTGGGTGTGAGGGCTGTCAAAAATCCCGGCGGGGTATACGGAGGATCTGGGGCTGGGGTTCGTCCGGAAAGAAGATCAGGGCGGAGAGGTAGCCCAACCCTGTGTGGGTGTAGACGCATCCCGTGTCTATGTACCAGTTGTTGCCGATGGGCTGGGGTCCTCCAGGGACGGGTGTGTGTCCGCAGATCTGGATGGTGTTGGGCAGGTCGGCTAAGGGTGAGCGATTCCAGATGAGGGAGAGTTCGTGCTCTAAGGGGATTTGCAGTGCGCGCTCCAGAGTTTGCCAGTACTGGGCGACGCCCGCATGGGAGATAAGGAGTGTCCAGTCCTGCCAGGGCACTTCGTAGTATAGAGGGAGGTTCTGGCAAAAGAGGAAAAGTTCCTGGATGTAGTGTTCGGGGTCTTCCTGGTGGGTTTGTGCAGTGGCTTGAATACTTTTGAGGGTGGTGTTGCCGCCGTTCGCGAGCCACAGGTCAAAGTGTTCGGGGCTGTCGCGATGGTGGAGGAACATCCATTCGTGGTTGCCCAGGACCATGTGGAGGGCGTGTTGCTGGACCAGTTGCCAGGCTTCCATTACGTGGGGTCCGCGATCTAAGATGTCGCCTGTCAGGTAGATCTGGGCGTTTTCCGGGAGGTGTTCTAAGAGTTCGGCTAAGGTGTGTGCGCATCCGTGGACGTCGCCAATGACCACGATGGGTTCCCGGGCAGAGGACATTTGCTGTGCAAGAGGGTGGCGAGAGTGTTTTGAAGGTGGGTTATTGGGTTGTAGTGGGCTGGGACTGTTGTGGTTTTGTGTGTGTAGTGGATTCGTTGTGTTTGGCTTCTTCCCAGAGCCGGTTCATTTCGTCCAAGGAAAGGTTTTCTAGAGGGATGTTGTGGTGCTGGGCGTACGTTTCAATGTACTGGAAGCGGCGGAGGAAGCGCTGGTTGGCTTCTTCTAAGGCGTCGTCGGGGTTGACCTGGAGGAATCGTGCCAGGTTGACGAGGGCAAAGAGCAGGTCGCCCAGTTCATGCTGGATTTGTTTCTGGTCGTTTTGGGCGATTGCCCGCTGAAACTCCTCCCATTCTTCCTGGACTTTCTGGAGGACGTCGTGGGTGTGGGACCAGTCAAATCCGTAGTGTGAGGCTTTTTCCTGGATGCGAAAAGCTTTGATGAGGCTGGGTAAGCTTCGGGGCAGGGAAGCGAAAATGGAGGTTTGCTGGGTGGTTCTGTCCTGTTTTTTGAGGCGTTCCCAGTTTTGTTTGACCTGTTCGGCGGAGGTGGCTTTCAGGGTTCCGTATATATGAGGGTGTCGCCGAATCAATTTGTCGCACAGGGCGTTGATGACGTCGGGCAGGGAAAACCATTGTTTTTCCTCTGCGAGTTTGGCGTAGAAGAAGATATGGAGGAGGAGGTCGCCAAGTTCTTCCTGGATCTGGTTGGGGTCGTGGGCTAAGATTCCTTCGCTCAGTTCGTAGACTTCTTCAATGGTGAGGTGGCGCAGTGATTGGAAGGTTTGTTTTCGGTCCCAGGGGCAGTGTGTACGGAGTCGTCGCATCAGGGTGTCCAGTCGGTGGATGGCTTCTTCTAAGGTGAAGGCGGGTTTCAGTTCGGGAAAGTCGTTTTCTGTGTTGGGGGAGGGCGATGGGGGCTCTCTGGTTTGTGTTGTAGCGGGTTGGTTGGCGGAGTATTCAGGCTTATTGTTCATGCTTCCTGAGGGGTTTTCGGATTGGGTTGGGGTGGTCTGGCATTCTTTGAGTATTTCGCTGGAGGAGATGATTTTGCCGCCGGCATCCTGGATTTCCTGTAGGGCGCGCTGAGCGTCTTCCTGGGAGACACCCCGGACGGCATCGCGGACTACAGTGACCTGAAATCCGCGGCGCAGGGCATCCAGTGCTGTTGCGCGCACACAGTATTCGGTGGCTAACCCTGTAATGTACAGGTGGTCAATACCTTCTCGGCGGAGGAAGTCTTCTAAGTCGTCGTTAGTGGCTTCAAAGGCACTGTATCCGTCGCTCACTTCGTCCGTACCTTTGTAGAAGACTTTCTGGATGCGGTCTGCGTGCAGGTCAGGGTGAAAATCTGCGCCGCGTGTTCCGGCGACGGCGTGGACCGGCCATTTTTCAAAGTGTTTGGTGTGGGGTGGGTGCCAGTCTTTGGAAGCCAGCACCACGTCAAAGCAGTCCATCAGCTGGTTGATGACGGGGATGACCTGGTCGCCTTCGGGTACGGGCAGGGCGCCGCCCGGACAGAAGTCTACCTGGACGTCCACGATGAACAGGGCTTTCTTTCCCATGGTGCTGTCTTTTTGATGGCGTTGATTTTTGAGGGGTTTTGGTTTAGGCAACGGTCGTGTGCCCAAAAAGTTCCCTATTGTTTACCCAGTTCCACGTAGATGATTTTGCCCTGGTTGTTGGGTTTGGTGATGGTGACGGTTTGTGCGGGAATGGGTTGCAGGTTTAGGGGTTGGGCGAAGAGAGGTCCGTCCCAGACGAAGGTGTGAAATTCGCCGCGTTCGCCACAGGGATCTACTTGCTGCGGATTGATGGCATTGAGGAAGTGGTGGTCGTAGGGTTTACCCAGCCAGGTTTCCGGGACGAATTGAGTGTCTACGGCGACGAGCCAGGCGCGATAGCCGCGTGCCAGGAAGCGTTGTGCCAGTTTCCTGGTGTCTTTGCCCCAGAGTGGGAAGAGAAGGCGGATGGGCAGGTCGCTGAGAATGGTTTCGCGGAAGTGGCGGACGTCCTCTAAGAAGATATCGCCGAAGGCGAGGGCGTCTGCCCCGTAGCGGTGGATCAGGGTCTGGACAGCCTGTCGGAATGCCCGTGTATAGGTTTGGTTATCAGCGAACTGGGGTATGGTCATGACGTGGAGTGGGAGGTTTAGTGCCCAGGCTTGCATCTGGATCCACCAGTGGCGTACGCCATGCATGGTCACGCGTGCGTAGGGGAGGGTGACGGTGGTGATCAGTCCCTGGACGGGGTAACCGGCTTCGTAGAGGTGTTCAAGTGCGAGCAGGCAATCTTTTCCGCCACTGAATGCTAACCAGACGCCCATGGTAGTAGCCACTTAGGAGGAGTTCGGCAATGTGAAGGAAAGTTAGGGATTGGCGAAAATGTTTTGTCAGGATGCCTTCTAAATGCATGAGGCAGCTCATGTCGGTGGAGACGATACAGGTTGGGGTACAGGGCTGGTGATTGCTGGGTTTGAGCCATGCGAGCAGTTTGTCCAGTCCCATAGTGAGGGAAATGGCGGGTTCGCGGACAGAGAACACACCACCAAATCCGCAGCATGAGCCTGGTGTGGGGTCGGTCAGGATGTGGAGCTCAGGGATTTGTCGGAGCAATTTGATGAGCTGGACATACAGGTTGTCTTGCCACACAGCACTGCATGATCCGTGGACCAGTACGCAGTGGGGGATACGGAACTGGGTGTGAGTTGGGGGCTGCCATTGTGTTTTGACGAGCCATTCAGAGAATTCGTAGATGGACTGGCGGTGGTTGTACCAGGCTTCGTGGAGGAACTTCCTGCAGGATGCGGACAGGACGATGATGGGCTGGTCAGGTTGCCACCCGTTTTTTTTGAAGAAGGCGAGGAGGTTGTGGGCGTGCTGATCGGCGAGTGTAGTGTTGCCGGCGCTGGCAGGGGGTTGCCCACAGCAGGCGTGGGGGATATAATGGACTGTCCATCCGCTGTGCTGGAGGAAGCGGTAGGCAGCCAGGGCGACCCATGGATAAAGCTCATCAATGAAGCAGGGGACGAACAGCCAGAGGGTTTGTGCACTGTGGGGCATTCCTTCTCAGAATCTGAAAATCTGGTTAACTGGCGAACTGAATGAGAATATGCTCTTTCCTGCGTTTACTGGCATACAATGTGAAATCTTTGAGATGTGGCTGGAGTCGTATGGTGTATTGATGGCTATTTTCCTTTTCAGTGGTAGTACAGAAAGAAACTGAACAATAATGGGGTGGACGATGTGCGGGCATGCCTGGTCTGATTTGCTGTTTGGAAACGCACAACGTAAAAGTAGGGAGGGAGGGTTCCTGGCGGTTGTGTTCCTCATTACAGGGTTATGGGCGGGGATGGTGGTAAGTGCCCAGTCGGTAGGGATTGGCACGGTGGCGCCCTCACCAACGGCACGATTAGACATATGGGACACGATGCGAGGCTTGTTGATTCCGCGTTTGACAACGGTGCAGCGTGACGCGATTCAAAATCCGGCGCATACGCTGATGATTTTCAACATAGATTCGTTTTGCTTAGAGGTGTATGATACGGTGATGGGGAGGTGGTGGACGGTTTCGTGTCCGCGGTATTGTATGGAGCCGGGATGTGCGGTGGGGATTGTGGGTCCGACGTATGTGTGTGTGGGTGATACGGTGACGTATGTGGCGGAGGGTTGTGGTGGTGGAGAGGTGTATTTGTGGAGTGTTCCGGCGGGATGGGAGGTTGTTTCGGGTCAGGGGAGTGATACGGTGCGTGTAGTGGCGGATACGACTGACGGGCAGGTTGGTGTGAGGGTGTGTAATTCGTGTGGGTGTCGAAAGGCATCTGTTCTGTCAGTTGCTGCAGACACATGTGGTTTGTTTTGCATTGCAATTGGTGGGGCAGGTGATGATTTTGCATGGGATATTAGTCCTGCGCCTGATGGAGGATTTATTACTGTGGGCTACAGCAATTCGTTCGGTCAGGGAGACTGGGATATATATGCAGTAAAGATCAGTAAAACAGGGTCAATTCAATGGACGAGGGTAATTGGTGGAGGCGGCAATGAGGAAGGTTGGTCGGTTATTGCAACGGACGATGGGGGATATATATTGGTTGGAGGTACGCAATCCTTTGGGCAGGGCAGTGATGATGTTTATATAGTCAAGCTAGATTCTAGCGGAAATTTGGTGTGGACAAAAACGATAGGAGGTTCAAGTGTAGACAAGGGTACGGATATTATTCAGACTACCGACGGAGGGTTTGCAGTGACTGGCTATACAAACTCATTTGGTCATGGAAATTGGGATGTGTATGTTATCAAGCTGGACACTGGAGGTAACATAAAGTGGCAAATTGCGATTGGGGGAACTGAAAGCGAAGAAGGGACATCTATAATTCAAACAAGGGATGGTAGATATTTTGTTATCACTGGTTGGACATATTCTTTTGGGCAGGGGGGACGTGATGTATATGTGGTCAAAATAGATACTGCAGGTAATTTGCAATGGGCCATAACTGTTGGAGGGAGCAACCATGAAGAGGGTGTTGATATAATAGAAACAAGCGACGAAGGATATATTGTTGTTGGCAGAACGCTTTCTTTTAGTCAAGGAAATGATGATATCTATGTTGTTCGCTTGGACTCCAATGGTGGACTTTTATGGACAAAAGCCATTGGAGGGAATGGGGGAGATCTTGGTTTTTCTATAGCACAAACATTGGATGGGGGCTATGTCATTGGAGGTACAACAGCTTCATTTGGTGCAAGTGATGCAGATTTTTATATGGTAAAGATGGATTCGTTAGGTAATATAAATTGGGCAAGGATGATACATAGTTTCAATAATGATATAGGAGCATCAATCCTTCAAGATCAGGATGGAGGATATGTTTTTGCCGGCGTTAGAAATTTTTTAGGGCAGGGATATGCTGATGTTTTGGTGGTCAAGTTAGACAGTAATGGCAATATCTCAGCCTGTGCTCAAGGATGTCAGGTTGTGTCAGGGGGAGGCATTGTAGGTAGTGGAGGAATGGTTGGAAGTGGTGGTAGTGTTGCAATTGCTGGAGGAATTGTTGGTGGAGGGGGCACCTTGAACTCTGGTGGCACATTGATTAACATTTGTCAATAAATTAGTCAGTTATGATTAAGTCTGGAGTTCGGTTGCTGATTCTGGTTCTTGTATATTTACAATTTCTAAATGGACAAAATGTTGGAATCGGTACACCGTTGCCGCATCCTACAGCTCGTTTGGATATTGATGATACAGTTCGGGGGATATTGATTCCAAGACTCACGACCACACAACGTGATACCATTACCAATCCTGCCCATACACTTATTATTTTCAACATAGATTCGTTTTGCTTAGAGGTGTATGATACGGTGATGGGGAGGTGGTGGACGGTTTCGTGTCCGCGGTATTGTATGGAGCCGGGATGTGCGGTGGGGATTGTGGGTCCGACGTATGTATGTGTGGGTGATACGGTGACGTATGTAGCGGAGGGTTGTGGTGGTGGAGAGGTGTATTTGTGGAGTGTTCCGGCGGGATGGGAGATTGTTTCGGGTCAGGGGAGTGATACGGTGCGTGTAGTGGCGGATACGACTGACGGGCAGGTTGGTGTGAGGGTGTGTAATTCGTGTGGGTGTCAGCCTGTGGTAACCAGGTCTGTTCAGGCAGATACGTGTTTTACGTTTTGTGTGGCGGTTGGGGGGAGCAATAGTGATTGGGGTGTGGATGTTTTTCCGGCTTGGAATTCCAGTGGGTGGATTGTCGTGGGGTATACCAGTTCGTTTGGTCAAGGGGGCGATGATATGTATGTGTTGAAGATTGGAAAAAATGGTGCATTGCAATGGACGAGGACGATAGGCGGAAGTGGCATAGAGGAGGTGTTTCAGGGCATTCGCACAGGGGATGGGGGTTACTTACTGGTTGGACATACAAATTCTTTTGGGCAAGGAGGGATGGATGCCTATCTTGTGAAGCTGGATAGTGCGGGTAATCTGCAATGGACAACAACAATTGGAGGTACCATCACTGAGTATGGATATGCTCTTGTGGAAACTTCAGATGGAGGCTATGCCCTAGCTGGAAGTACGTCTTCGTTTGGCGCGGGCAATACCGATGTTTATGTGGTCAAGCTGGATAGCCTGGGTGCAATTCAATGGACAAGAACTATAGGAGGTGTTGGGTATGATTATGGCAATGCCCTGATTGAGACCCAAGACAAAGGGTTGCTCATTGTGGGTCAGGAGTCTTCATTTGACGGATTTGTATATGATGTTTATGTGGTGAAGCTGGATAGCCTGGGTAACGTACAGTGGACGAAAACAATTGGTGGGGCGAACGTGGATTACGTCAGGTCTGTATATCAGACAAGTGATGGAGGATACATACTTGCAGGGTCAACGAATTCGTTTGGTGCTGGAGGGTATGATGTTTATGTAGTCAAGCTGGATAGTGGGGGTACATTGCTCTGGACACGGACGATCGGCGGTTCTGGCACGGATTATGGTTACGCGGTGCTTGAAACTCAGGATAGTGGGTATGTTGTGGTGGGTAGTACAACTTCTTTTGGAGCAGGGGGAGCCGATATGTACATTGTGAAGTTGGATCACTCGGGTAATTTGCAGTGGACAAGGACGATAGGTGGTGTGCAACAGGAGGTGGCTCGTTCCGTTGTCCAGACGCCTGACGGAGGTTTTGTCCTTGTGGGCTCTACCAATTCGTTTGGCGCTGGCGATTATGACGTGTATGTAGTGCGGCTGGACGCAAATGGCAATCTTCAACCCTGTCCTGGCGGATGTCAATTAGGGGGAGGGGGGCAGGTGGGTTCAGGTGGGACGATGAGCAGTGGTGGGAG
>JALWYU010000021.1 GCA_026992635.1 Bacteroidota bacterium
GTCCTAACTCCCTGCAAGCCAGCGCCAAACGCCCCGCCCCAGCCCAAAACCCTCAAAAATGCCGAAAATGCCGAACCCCCACAAACGCCAGCCCAACACCTAACCTGCGCGCCGCATCAACCACTTCCGAATCCCGCCGACTACCCCCAGGCTGAACAATCGCCACAACCCCCGCCTCACCCGCCAGCTCCACACTATCCGGAAAGGGGAAAAACCCATCCGATGCCAGCACCGCTCCTTTCGCACCACCATGAAACCGCCGCGCATGTTCCAGTGCATGCAACACTGCCCGAACCCGAGAAGGCTGACCACACCCAATCCCAATCACCTGTTGACCCCGAACCAGCACTACCGCATTGGAATACAAACCCGCAACCACCAGCCACGCCAACTCCAGATCAGCCAGCACGCGCGCATCGCCTGGCACCTCCGTCTGCCACTTCCAGCCCTCACGCAACACCACATGCCGATCCATCTCCTGGATGAGCAATCCTCCGGGATGTAACCACAAACCCTGATACACCACCTGCGACCATCTATCCAGCTGGTAGGTAAGTATGCGCCGACGCTCAACCTGACTGCCCAGTACTTCAAGGAAAGTTTCCGACACCGACTCCGCCGCCAGCACTTCAAAAAAACGCGAACGAAGCCATTCCCCCACCTCCCCACCCACTTCTCCCGTCACCACCAGCACACCACCAAATGCCGACTCCGGATCCGACGCCCAAGCCCGCATCAACGCCTCTCGCGGACTCTCGCCCACCGCAACCCCACACGGCTGACCATGCTTGATCACCATGCCCACATGCCCCTCAAACCTGGCTTGCCGTATCCGAAATAACAACCGAAGCCCACCAACCACATCCAGTACATTGTTCCACGAAAGGGCTTTCCCCGATACCTGCCGAATACCCATCGCCGACAAATCACCATAAAGCCATCCACGTTGATGTGGATTTTCCCCATACACAAAGGGTTGACACTGCCCACCGCCAATTGCCCACCAGCGCGGCACATCTTTTTCATCACCATCACTATCCCCATCTTGAACGTGCATCCTGCCAAGCAAATACTGAAAGATCCGCGCGTCATACGCACTGACCCGACTGAACGTCTCTACCGCCAATCGCCGGCGCTCCCCTAAGGACACCACGCCATTCCTCCCTGCCAGCAACCTGCCCACCCAGCCAAAGTACTCCCTGCCCGGAACAGGCACCACCCAAAAGTAGTTCTTCGCCGCCGCACGCAACAACGCCACACCCCCCACATCAATAAGTTCTACCGCTTCCGCTTCGTCCGTCCCCTCATGAACCTCCTCCTCAAATGGATACAAATCCACTGCCACCAGGTCAAACCTCTCGCCCACCGAATCCCCACCCCTCACCTCCAAGATCCGGGCAAACACCTCTGGATGCAACGTCTTCACACGACCCCCTGCACGCGCTCCAAACCCCGTTATCCGATCCAGCGACTCCACCACCAACCCATACCCACTCAAAAACTCCGCAGTCCCTTTTGACGCCCACACCTCTATATCCAGCGCCTTCAGCACACGAACAAAATCAACAACCGCCTCATCCTTCCGACTCACCGAAATCAACGCACGACGAACACGAACCTCCATCAATACCTCTCCTTTGCAAACCACACTCCCACCGAAAAAGGTAAGGCGTCCCACACTCATAAACCTGTAACCACGAAAAAGAACGCAACCAATCACCTGGACTCGCAACCCACAAACCATCTACACGCTCCACAAACCCATAATGAATGTGCCCAAACACACACAGACGAACTCCACTATACCGCCGGACAACACCCTGCGCATACCCCACAAGCCGATTTTTCAACCGATCCAGCACACGAACCGACACACCCGAATTGGCAAGACGACTGGCTCGCGACCACCGACCCGCCAACCACACCGCTACATCCGGATGAACACACCCACGAAAAACCCCGCGCAACACCCGATTCCGAAACAACCAGTGTACCAACCGATCCCCAACACCGCGCATCAACGGAACATCTCCATGCTCCACATACAGCACTCCCCACCTGCAGGGCAACACCAGCCGATCCAGCACCCACACCACACCCCACTCCCTCAAATACGCCCCATCCAGCCACTGATCATGATTGCCCGCAACCCAATAAACACGAACACCCAAATCCGCCACCCGACGTAACCCCTCCAACAACCCCTGACCAACACGAGGCACAACACGCCGCCAAACAAAACCAAAATCCAGCATATCCCCAACCAGAACAAGACAATCAATCTCCGAACCAATCCACTCCAGCATATCCAGCAGCAAACGCTCACGATACGCCGACGAACACCCCGGCAAATCCGCACCCAAATGCGCATCCCCTACTAACGCTAAACGACCAGGCAACTCGCGCAAATCCACCGCTTCACACCCTTTCACAAACCCCTCGCCCACCAGCACCTTCTAACACACCTGCTCCCTCCTCAATCGGCACACTCACACAGGGCGAACCCCGAATCCCAAACCGCCACGGCAACCGCGCATCCTCCCCAGCATAATCCACACCTACACGCACACCACGCATAACCCACGCATCCAGTACCTCCATACCCCGATCCTCAATCCACAACACATCACTGGTTACCAGATCTATGCCATTATGCTCGCCAGTAATACCCAGCGCACGCGTCACACAACCCGGACCCCTGCCCAAACCCAACCACCGACGCCAATCCCCACGGCGCCAAACAAACCCCTCCGGAATACCCCCCTCTCCATACCGACGTGCCCACATCCACACCCAACCCTCCAGCGGAAAAATCGCACGAATCAATACCGCCGAAGGCACACCCTCCTCTCCCGTCACCACATTGAACAACCAGTGCATCCCATAACACAAATATACATACGCATGACCCCCTATACGATACATCATCTCCGTACGTGCCGTCCGACGACCTCCATACGCATGACTCGCCCGATCCTCAACCCCTCCATACGCCTCCGTTTCTACGATAATGCCTGCCGTACGCCTGCCCCCAACCGCCGAAACCAAAACCTTACCCAACAACCCACGCGCAACCTCCACCGCCGAACCCATATAAAATGAACGCGACAACCGACAACCCCCACTACCCACCGTACTGCTTGGCATACACCTTCCGCTTAAACTCCGCAAAACGCATCGTCTTGTAATACTCCTTCCCATAGTAAATCAAGTAAGGATGCAACTTCTCCGGCGTCTGATATCCCTGCAAAATGATCAGCCGACGAAACTTCGGATCCAGAATCGCAATAGACGGATACACCATCTTCCCATCCAGTAAACGCAACGCCAGTAAATTCGCTTTGTACCGACGTATGTAATAATGCGGCTTGCCCTGAAACCAGATCGTGTCCCGCGTCTCCGCATTCAACTTCACCGCATAAAAATACTTGTTCAACGCCTCCACCACCTTCGGATGCTTAAACGTCTTGTTATCCATCACTTTGCACCAGCCACACCAGTTCGTATACACATCAATAAAGATGTACTTGGGACGACGACGCACCAGCTTCACCGCCTCCTCAAACGAATACCACCGAACCGACTCCGAAGGACCCCGCAAAAACGCCACAAACGGAAACCAAGCTACAACAACCCACCACCGAATAACACGCCACGTAACTTTTGGCAGGAAACGAATCCCCATCATGACTCTCCGATTTGAACGCCAGCCCCCAACCACCCCAAACCAGCCAGCCTAACAGGTAAACGCATGGACATCGCCTTTTGGTTTCCCCCTTCACCTCCTCCAAATTCCGGAAACCTTTCTCAACAGACATTCCGTTATCCATGCAAAAAACGTGCCAGAATCCAGACAAAACCCCAAGCTCATGACCCGACAACTAATCTTCTTCGCACTCCTGATCGGATGGGGATGGCAAACCACCAGCCACGCACAACACTCTCAATCCACCCAACCCAACACGCCAGGACAAACCGACTATCGGGCAGGCGTCTCATTCCCCGAACAAGCCGCAATGTCCATCGCTGACGCCGTCAACCGACTTAAACACGCACCCAACGGCAGAATGGAAAACATCATCGTCAAAGGACAGGTTACCGCCGTCTGCCAGAAAAAAGGCTGCTGGATGATCCTGGAAGACCGCAACGTACAGGTTCGCGTCTTCTTCAAAGATTACGCCTTTTTTGTACCCAAAGACATTGCCGGCAAAACCGCCTATGCAAAAGGCACTCTGAAATGGCAAACCTTCTCCGCCAGCCAAATCCAGCATATGCAAGAAGAAGCCGGACAGCAACCATCCCATACCACCACACAAAACCCATCTCCAGAAAGCCAAACCCTACCCGTATTCGTCGCTGAAGGCGTCGTCATCAAAGACTATTCCACCCAGCCCAACAAGCAGTAATCCCCCCCCCATCCGTATCTCCGCCAGTTGACGTAGAAGCGCACTCTACCTTATGCAACGGCGACTCGTGATAGCAGGCACCTGCCTCCTGACAGCTCTTTCGCTCCAGATTGCCCCCAACCGCTATGCCCACACCACACCCGACCCCAACCACCTGCCCTGCCCAGCCGACTCACTCCCCTGCCTGATGCGCTACCGCATGCACGAATTCGCAACCCTGACACGACTCATCCTCCAGCACGAACAGAACCAGCTCACCACCCAGCAACTTCACGACTCCCTTCAACTTTACTACTACCCAGAACGATTTGCCGGGAAAAAGCTCTCCTCACCCGAACTATGGCAACCTGGCTTCTCCACAATTGACTCCTTATTTTTCGTTGCATACCAGCGTTTCTACCAGCATCCCACTCGCCAGCACCTCACCACCCTGCTGCAATATTGCATAGCCTGCCACTCAGTCCTGTGCCCCGGACCCTTAGCAACCCTGGATGAGTGGCGCAACCAGCTGAACAACCACGAACCACCACCCAACCACTGACCAGACCACTGTCCACCAGCCCACACAAACCACAATACGAAATCCTGGAATTTTCCCGTTACACAAATGGGCGGCAAGACCTTGCTTTGTTCGGGGCGCCGAACAATTTGGGAACCCACACCCCACCAACCCCGTTTCCAAAAACAAAGCACACACACCATGCCCCATCATCCCCAAACCTCCTCAAACCATCACACCATCACCATTACCGTCAACGGAAAACCCATGACCATCCCTCACAACACTACCCTCCACCACCTCCTCTTCCACATCTTAGCACTCCCCCAAAACCAGCACTTCGCCGTCGCCATCAACAAACAGGTCATCCAGCCTACACAATGGACCAGCCACCAGCTCCAGAACGGCGACCAAATCCTCATCGTCCAGCCCATCCAGGGCGGCTAACCCAACACTCCTCACCCACAACAAAAAACACACACAACCATGCCTTCACCCAGAGAACGAATCGCCCAGCTCCCCGAAGCAACCATCCACATTGAACCCTTCCCCAACTCCCGAAAAATCTACGTGCGCGGAACCATCCACGATATCCGCGTCGCAATGCGCGAAGTAGAGCTCCACGACAAAGACGCTAATGGCAAGCCCATCCGCGTCCCACTCTACGACACCAGCGGACCCTACACCGACCCCAACTATAACTGCAATATCTACGAAGGACTGCCACGAATCCGCGAACCCTGGATTGAAGCACGCAACGATACCGAAATCCTCCCGGAATTCTCCTCAGAATTCGTCCGCAAAAAATTACAGGAACCCTCTACCAACGGACAGCTGCGCTTCCCCAAAATCCGAAAACCACGACGCGCACGACCCGGAAAAGTCGTCACCCAGATGTACTACGCCCGACAGGGCATCATCACACCCGAAATGGAATACGTCGCAATCCGCGAAAACCAAAAACTGGAAGAACTCAAACGACTCCTCGGAAAAAAATGGACACGCCGCCACCCGGGTATGCCCTTCGGCGCTTCCCTCCCCGAAGAAATCACACCCGAATTCGTCCGGCAGGAAGTCGCTCGCGGCAGAGCAATTATCCCTGCCAACATCAACCACCCCGAAACCGAACCCATGATCATCGGACGCAACTTCCGCGTCAAAGTCAACGCCAACATCGGTACATCCGCCGTAACCTCCTCCATCCGCGAAGAAGTAGAAAAAGCCATCTGGGCATGCTACTGGGGTGCCGACACCATCATGGACCTCTCCACTGGCGACTACATCTGGGAAACCCGTGAATGGATACTCCGAAACAGCCCCGTACCCGTCGGAACCGTACCCATCTACGAAGCCCTGGAACGGGTAGGCGGCAAACCCGAAGAACTCACCTGGGAAATCTTCCGCGACGTACTCATTGAACAGGCGGAACAGGGCGTGGACTACATGACAATCCATGCAGGCGTACGGCTCGCCTACATACCCAAAACCATTGAGCGTGTAACCGGAATCGTCTCCCGCGGCGGATCCATCATCGCACGATGGATGCTCGCCCACCACAAAGAAAACTTCCTCTACACGCACTTTGAGGAAATCTGCGAAATCCTCCAGAAATACGACGTGGCAATTTCCTTAGGCGATGGACTGCGTCCCGGATCAATCTGGGATGCCAACGACGAAGCCCAGTTCTTAGAACTCAAAACCCTGGGCGAACTCACACGAATCGCCTGGAAATACCACGTCCAGGTCATGATTGAAGGGCCCGGACACATCCCCATGCACCTCATCCGCGAAAACATGACCCGCGAACTGGAAGAATGCCACGAAGCACCTTTCTATACTTTGGGACCCTTGGTCACGGACATTGCGCCGGGCTACGACCACATCGCCTCCGCTATCGGCGCCGCACTCATCGCCTGGTATGGCACCGCTATGATCTGCTACGTAACACCTAAGGAACACCTGGGACTCCCCAACAAAGAAGACGTTAAACAGGGGATCATCGCCTACCGAATCGCCGCCCATGCCGCCGACCTCGCTAAAGGCTACGCACCCGCACAGATCCGCGATAACCTCCTCAGTAAAGCCCGTTTTGAATTCCGATGGTACGACCAGTTCAACCTGTCCCTGGACCCCTTCACAGCACGCGCCTACCACGACGAAACCCTCCCCGCCGAAGGCGCAAAACTCGCCCACTTCTGCTCAATGTGCGGACCCAAATTCTGCTCTATGCGCATCAGTGAAGACATCATTGCCTACGCCCGAAAAACCGGTCTCTCCATAGAAGAAGCCCGACAAAAAGGCATGCAGGAAAAAAGCGAAGAATTCCGCAAGAAAGGCAGCCAGCTCTACCTGACCACTGAACCCGAACAAACCCCAGCCCAATAATAACACGTCCACGTCCCCCACTACTGATCCTGTTCTCGCCAGGGACAGGCAAGCACTCAGCAATCCATCTGTGGCTGGCTTTCCTCAACTGGCTGGCAAGCCGAAGCCCACACCTCCCCTTCCAGATCCTTCTCCACTGGCATGAACCCACCCTGCCCCAACACCACTACCTGGCATTTTGGGAGCGATTCCCAACCCCCTGGCAAAACCGCACCTGGTGGCACCAGTCCATCCGGGAAGCCCTACGCCGAAACATCCCCTTCCACCTGTCAGAACAAGCCAGACACGAACTCCAGAACCTGACCCCACAAACCCACAGCCAGTTCACTGCCCTCACCCTCACCGTGCGCACACCTGCCGACCTCCTCACCCCCCCACAACCCCTTGCAC
>JALWYU010000022.1 GCA_026992635.1 Bacteroidota bacterium
CCCCCAATCCCTTCCTCTCCTCCACCTGCACCCACTTCGTCCTATCTCTTAGTGCAGGCTTCCCCCTCCCCTCTCGTTTGCTGTTTGTTTATTTAATTTCCAGCACGTCGCATGCAACTTTTTCTACATAGTCCAGTCGGTTGATTTCGTCTTCGATTCGTGTACACAGGGCGGTGGCGTCTTTTTCAGATTGGTTTTGCAGGGGGTAGACATCCACGTAGGTACCGCCTCCAAAGTCCTGTTTGATGGTTACGTCGCACCGGCAGACCCAGTCTTTCCCGGAGCCACACCCCTGACCTGCGATTGCCAGCATGGCAAGTCCTGTGATAGTCCACAGCCAGCGCATGTTTCTGGGATTTATTTGACTTCCAGGAGGTCGCATGCTACCTTGCTGATGCATTCGTCGCGACCAATTTCGTCTTCAAGGCGATTGCAAATCGCCTGGGCATCCTTATCGGGCTGATTCTCAATGGTGTACACATCTGTAGAGGACCAGCCACCGCACATCTGAGTAAGCGTGAACTCACACCGGCAAACCCAGTCTTTCTTGGAACAGGCTGCAATGCCCAGCAAACTCACAATACCTATCAAAGCAACCCAGTTGATTTTCTTGGTCATGATTTGATGATTTGCGTTTCGTTACTCTGTGCCTGCAAAGCTGGTTTTGGGCTCGGCATTTCTTCAAGAGCCCGGACATCTATAAGGTAAGGCACTTTTGTCAAACACAGTGCTTTGATTTGGGTCAAAAGTTCGCAAAAAGTGCGCAGGTGCTCAATACCAAAGCAACAAACAGAGGACCGACTTTCCCAACACCAAAAGAAAAGAACACTTTTGTGCGTTCTTCCTTGGGTAGCAACGCGGAGAAACCCTGTGTACGATGATCGTCATCTTTTACCCATGGGAAGACTACGTGGCACGCTATCTTGCATTCAGCCTGATGTACAATATGGGTGAGGACCGAATCCTCCCCGTAGATATGCCGCCCCGAAACGACCTGCTTATCAAAGACGCCATCAAACGGGCAAAACTCATTATCTTTCTTGTGGTACATCCCGAAGCCCAATTCAGCAAAGCACAGCAAAAAGACCTGGAACACATCAAAAACAAAAGAGTGCCCATTTACCTGCTCATCCCCGAAAACTACACCCATCTCCCTGAAATTGTGAAAAAGAAGAAACACATTGTGCTCCACACTGATTTGCATGTCCCTCCCGAAAACGCAAAGGAAAGCCTCCAAAACCTGATTGCACAACTCTGGGAACAAATTGAAAATACAAAAACAAAAGGAACAAACAAAACAATTCATGTATTCATTGCAGTTTTGCTGGTTTTATTCGGATTGTATATGCTCGCAAGAAGTGCCCCAGAATAACTTTCTGAACCAGCTCAGTTCCCCCTACCCACCACCTCACATTGAACCCAAAACCGTCAGACGCAAACCATGAAAAGCAGGCTCATATCGGCAAATACCCCCCGCACATTGAAAACCTTCCCGTTGCTGATACCAGCCCACCTGAAACTTCCAGCCCGTCAACACCTCTAAGGACACACCCCCCGACACATAGTGAAGCGCACGCGACTTGACAGGCTGAAAGTTCCAGGCATCCGAGACAAACACACTGACCACCGGAGATAAGCCCAACTCCCACTGCCCATACAGCCAGCTGCCCATATCCTGTTGCGTCCACAACAACTGAACCGTCCACTTGTGCCACAACGAATAAGACGCAACCCTTATAGGCGGACGCCACGTCAACTGAACCAGAGGCACCCACCCACGAAGCGGGACACTCACCTTGCCCAAATACGCCTTCAAATCGTAAAAAAGATACTGAAACAGCAATACAAGGTGCCACCGATCGTGCATCTCCCATTCACCAAGCACCAAAACAGTCTGGTAAGTAGGCGTATCCGTCTGATTCCCATAAATGCGCGCGGCATGCCCTTCTATGTTCACGACATCCGACACCATCCAGTACATATCTGCCTGAAACGCCAGCTCCCGATAACCCGTCGCCACCGGCAAATACCACGCCGAAAGAGGATAGGATAGCAACCGCGTAAATGCCGGTAAATAGTTGAGAAACCCTTCTGTACCCACTGCCTCCGGCTGCGCGCGCAGGTCAAACGCCTGAATATACCGGAGCCCCACTGTACCCGTCCACCTGCCCGCAAACACCGAGAGCCGACACTGACCACTCCAACCCTGCGGATTATGCAAATACTGGCGATTGGGTGTGTACTGAATATCGTGCGTGTGCATCCCCCCTTCTATATCCAGACTGAACACAGAACTGGCAACCTGCAAATACCCACCACCCACATACATGTTGTATCGTGGAATAAATTGAAGACTGTCAGGATAAGTGTTGATTTGCTGTACCCAGGTGTTCATGGCATCCATTGGAAACGTCCGGCTCCAGAAAATGCCACCCGTACGCAACGTCACTCCACCCTGTAAAGGCGTGGTTTCCAGCCACAAGCCCTTAACAAATGCAGGATACGTGGTAAACCGATGGCGAATCCGACCACCAAACATGACCGTTTGAACATTGCCCACACGCGCACGCAACGCCAGACCAACCAGCGCATTGTCAATACCCAGCAGTGGCTCATTCCACGTCCGAAACAACAACCCCTCTCCAAATTGCAAATAGTGATGCCCCGCAGAAAGTGCCAATTCCCACGTCCCCGATGAATCCATCCACATATACTGAAGAAACCAGTGCGGAATCCCCACCTCATTGTACGCCTCCGTAGGAACGATCAAATTGGAATTCAGGTAAAACTCAGGGCGCACGCGAAAGTGCCACTGCCGCCACCAGCCACTCACCTCAGCATACCCATGAGCACCTTGCAGTAAGTGATCATACTGCGGTAACCCATATGCCTGACGTGCCGAATCCCGCACAAAATACCGGTATTCAAACCAGGTACTGCCAGTAAGGATCGCCTGACCAGATTGTGAACGCCCCCCATGCCAACCCACACATACCTGACCCGAACCCAACCCAACTAAAATCAGCCATAACCCATACACCCCCCGAAGAAATTTCCGACCCTCTGGCATGATTTTTGCTTGATTTCCGTACTGAACACATCCGTAACCACCCAACGCCCAATCCACACCTGTACTTCTTAACTTACGCCAGTTTTCCATAACTTACAGTTAAGACAGGGGTACTCCCCAAACCAACGAAACCAACAAAAGCCCACAAACCCATGCATACAACAGGAACGAACAGACAATGGTGGCAACCACACACAGGCTGGCAAACTATGCTGCTTGGCTTTTGCCTGGCAACTGCGCTGAGCCTGCCCACAACCAGTCGGACACAAAGCCAGCTGCCCACACTCCGCCTCACTGACCTGAATGGCAAACCCGTAGAAGTCCAGCAGGTCGTCCAGCAGCACCGATACACGCTGATCGTCTGGTGGGCAACCTGGTGCGTGCCCTGCCGCAAAGAACTGCAAGAACTGAAAAAAGTCTACACCCGATGGAAACAACAATACGACGTAGAGGTCATCGCCATCTCCGTAGACGACGCCCGAGGACTCAACCGGGCAAAAGCCTATGCCCGTGCACAGGGCTGGCAATGGCTCGCACTATTTGACCCACAGCAACAATCCATGCGTGCCGTGGGATTCCGAACCGTACCCTTCGCCATCCTCGTTGACCAAAACGGCAACATCATCAAACGCAAACAGGGATACATGGAAGGCGACGAGCAAATCTGGGAAAATGCCATGAAACAATAGCCAGATTGGAACCGCTTCCCTACACCTTCTTGTTGTTTCGGGAAATTTCCTCCAGAACCACCTGCAAAACGAAAACTCTAAATCAAAGGGAACCGTGGCGAAAGGCAAACACAAACGCAAACCTCAGCACCAGGACGACTGGAAAAACCGCTATCGCATCAATCGCGAAATTGACGCAAAGGAAGTCCGCCTCGTAGGCGAGAATATCCCCAAGCCAGGCATCTACCCTATAGAAGAAGCACTTCGCTTAGCCCGATCTATGGAACTGGACCTCGTAGAAGTGGCACCCCATGCCGACCCCCCAGTTTGCCGAATCATGGACTTCAACAAGTTCATCTACGAAAAGAAAAAGAAAGAGCGCGAACTGAAGAAAAAAGCCACACGATCCGAAACCAAAGAAATCCGCTTTACACCTCAAACGGATGAGCACGACCTCCAGTTCAAACTGCGCTATGCCCGATCCTTCTTAGAAGAAGGACACAAGGTCCGAATGTATGTCATGTTTCGCGGACGCCAGATCATCTTCAAAGAACAGGGGAAAGCCCTCCTGGATCGCGTCCGCCACGAACTGGAAGACATCGCCTTCGTAGAACAGGAACCCCATATGGAGGGAAACCGCTACGTGATGATCTTAGCCCCTGCCCGTAAGCGCAAAAAGACCTCATCTGCAGCAGCTTCCAGCAGTGAACACGCTGGAGCACCTCCCACCCCGACACCTCCCCCTGACGAAGAAGGAAAAGAAGGAGAAGGATAAACCCAGCCCAGAAATAAGTAGAAATCCAAAAGACATGCCCTCTCAATCTGAAACCTCCAACAGCCAGACTCGTCCCTCTACTCAGGACACAACACAGTACCAGCATCTGATTGTGGAGGCGGGCATCCGCCCGGGCGTCGGCTTGATCCAGCTCAACCGGCCCAAAGCCCTGAACGCACTCAACACGCCCCTCATGGAAGAACTGCGCGCAGTCTTAGCCCAATGGGATGACGACCCCACGATCCGATGCGTCGTCCTCACAGGCAATGAACGCGCATTTGCCGCCGGGGCGGACATCCGTGAGATGGCGGACCAATCCGCCATCTCTATGTACCTCCGTGACCAGTTCCGGACCTGGGATGCCGTCCGCCGCTTCCGCAAGCCATTGCTCGCCTGCGTACGGGGTTACGCCTTAGGCGGTGGCTTAGAACTGGCTCTGCTTTGCGATATGATTTTCGCCGGCGAATCCGCAAAGTTTGGTTGCCCCGAAATCAAATTGGGCATTATTCCCGGGGCTGGCGCTACGCAATGGTTGCCACGCCTCCTGGGGAAGCAACGCGCGATGGAACTGATCCTGACCGGAGAAATCGTTTCAGCAAAGGAGATGGCACAGTGGGGTATCCTCAACCGGATCGCACCCGACGACACCGTCTTAGACCTGACCCTGAACGTGGCAGAAACAATTGCCCAGCAGGCACCCATCGCCGTCCTCGCCGCCAAAGAAGCCATTCAGCATGCCTACGAAACCTTCCTGACTGAGGGTATCTTGGTAGAACGAAAAGTGTTCTTCTTGCTGTTCGCTTCGGAAGACCAGAAAGAAGGGATGCAGGCATTCTTAGAAAAGCGCAAGCCCCAGTGGCAGGGCTCTTGAACCCCTATCCGATCAGCCACCAGGAATAGCCACTGCAAAGCCCACTAACGCACCCATCGCCGCAGTAAATAGGCGGGCTGGCGCAAGCGTAAGAACAACGTACCCACATAGACAACCCCAAGGATCACACCCACCATAATGAACAGAAGCTGAAGTGTCTCCCAACCGTGAATGGCAACAGGGACACACCGCACATAGTACGATTGCTCAGGGAGCGTCACCAGACAAAAGCGTTGTTGCAAGTAGGCAAGCCCTAAGGCAAAGCCCATCCCCACAAAAACACCTACGAGGAGCAACCAGCCCAGCACAAGAAGTAAATAAAGCCGCAGCTGCCTCCCTGTAAAACCCAGCGTACTCAGCATGCCCAAGAAGGGCATACGCTCCATGACCAGCGCCAGCAACAAACAGAGCAAATTGGTGCCCGCCACAATTAACAACAACGCAGTGAGAACACGATGATTCAACCGATGTAAGTTCAGCCAGTCAAACAAATTGGGCAGCAGTTCAATGGGCAAATACGGGTAATACTGATAAGGAAGCACCGTCTGTAAAACACTTTGGACCACTAATGGATCCGACCCAGCACGCAAATACACAAGCATCCCTGACACATATTGTTTGCCTTCATAAAGAATTTGCTGAAGCGTAGCCAGCGGCATATAGGCAAACAGCTCATCCAGTTCCTTCAACCCTGAATGGTAAATGCCCACCACTTTGACTTTCCGCATTACTGTAGGCTGATATTTGAAAAACACATAGAGGTCATCACCCGGCGTAACACCCAGGATGCGCGCCGTCTCCTGAGAAAGAACGATTTCGCGGGCGTCCGGCTGACGAAACCAGCGACCGGCAACCAGCCAGGTCGTATCCCATCTGCCAAATTGCGGCGGAACACCCCGAAGAATGACACCATGCAATGTAGTATGGACCGCCAGCAACACCGGACGCGCAAGATAAGGAAAAACAAGCTGAATGTCAGGGTTTTGATCAAGCAGGCGTGCTACCGAGGAATCCAGGACAAAAGGTTCTGGCTCAAACGGCTGAGGACGAACAACAAACCGACGGACATCCAGCTCGCCCGTAAACCAGAATAACTTGCGCTGAATCTCACGCGAAAAACCATGTACAATCCACTGGCTCAAAAAAATACCTGTACTGGTCAGGACAGTGAGTACCAGCCCCACCAAAATCAAAAAGCGAACAGCCGGCGAAAACCGTGCACGCCACTGCTTGCGGCTCAACCAGAATAACCACCGGAGCACAAGGCGACCGCGCCAAACCCACCCACAACCTGTAGTGTCCATCACTGGTTAGAACAACAAAGTTCTGCTAAGAGGCGTTCCCCCGCATAAGCCAGAATGCTTCATTTCACCATTTTGGAACTTTTATCGCTGAATTTGCCCTATCTTAACTTACAGGAAGTAAAGGGAAGAAAGGAATGTACCCATGCGCGTGAGCCGTACCCATCTGCAGGCACTGCTGGCAACTTTAACACCTACCGAACGAAATTTCTTGCTCAGGCTGGTTGCCTGTACCAGCCAGGCAGATCAACTGCGAGCATTGATCCGCGCCCTGCTTAAGCGACGCGCCACCACGCTGGAAGCATTCCATCCCCGACAACTGGCTCGGCTCCAAAACCTGCTCCACCGAATTCTACTGACTACACTCTGGCTCAAACGGTTCCGACAGGATTCTTTCTTCCAGGAGATTTTATGGTTGATTCGCACCCATGTCTTTCACTCGCGCGAAGTGGTTCATTTGACAGGGCAGGCACGCCCCCGTGGCCGCTGGGTCACAAGTATGCGTCCCCTGATCGCCCTGGTCAACGAAGTATTGTACTCAGCACATCTGGCACCCCGGAAAGACACGCCTGAACGCCTGCAAAAGCTCCTGGAGCAGGTCCAGGAAGAGGTCCATCTGCACCGGTTATTCTCAGAAGCCAATCTGATTTTCCAGCAATACGGTTCGGATCTCCCGGATCGCCAGCAAAAAAAACTTGCATCCATCCTGGCGCACATCACACAACTTTACCGAAAACGAACACCACGCTCCTTCTGGAAAACCTACATCTACCATTGGGTTGCTGGACGATTCGCTGTAGTACGCCGGGAATTCGCCTCAGCAAAAAACCATTTTCAAGCTTTACATCACCTGTTAGTGGAAGAATATCCATCCATTCCCCGAACGTACCCCGCCCTGTGGCTCCAGGTCCTTCAACGCCTGGCTGGAATCTACTATATTGTGGGAGACCATAACCAGGCAATCAAAACATTGCGTGAATGGCGACAGGCACTCCGCCAAAACCGGCGAATCTACACCCATGTCATGATTGACGATGTTCACCAGACCGTGATAGAAATCGCCTTAGCCGTAGATAGCCATCATTTCAGTACCGCCGACAAAATCATTCGGTTGCTCTTGAAACGCTATCCGTTCTTAGAGAATGCCCGCGACTGGATCGGATACAAAAAGCTCCTGCAGAACAGACGTTTCTTAGAAGTCGTCCTGTTGTTTTACTTCAATGCGGCAGTGGCAATGTTCTGCATCGGAAAGTACGATCAGGCACTCCACTGGTTTGAACAGATTTTCTATGGCATCCAGAAAGGGCTCTGGGCAGATATCCGCAAAGATGTTCAGGCGGTCGCACCCCTCCTCTACGCCTTAACCCTCTTTGCCCTGCAGCGTAAGTCCATTCTCAAACAGAAGTTGCCACGTCTTCAGGAAATGTGCACACAAATTCGTCCCCTATACGTCGTAGAGACGTTGTTGTTTGAATTTTTGAATCAGTATGCCTCCAATCAGATTTTACCCACACGCCTCCACGATCACCTCCAGAATATGCGTAAGCGAATTACGCGACTCCTCAAGGGCAATCCCCGCGAAAAACTCTACCTGAAATACGTGGATCTGCCCCTGTGGCTTCAAGCTTTAGAACGGGGCGTCGCCCCTGCTGAGATCAGCGTACCCAATACACGCACTTCATAGGCACGCGAGCCTGGTTTCCCCCGAGACACCTCCTGAATTTGCACGGGATACCACTGATTCACCTCTGGCAGGGCATGGTCCCTGAGCTGAACTGGCAGATAGTTTTCCGTGAGGAGGTGCTGGCGTTCGGGCAATGCCCACAACACCGAACCCACAAATTTCCGGGCAAAGGCATAACGCTTCTCCCAGGAAAGAATCACGTACTGGCGAACACGCCGCCGACGCTCGCCAACAGGTACAACATCCTGCGCACGCGCCGCCTCCGTACCCGGACGCTCCGAATAAGGAAACGCATGAATATAAGCAATGGGAAGTTCTTCCAGCAAGCGCAACGACTGCTCAAAGTCCTGAAGCGATTCGCCTGGAAACCCTGCGATGACATCCACACCAATGGCAAGCCGCGGCTGTGCGTCCACCAGCTGCTCAACAACTGAGCGGTACTGTTCAACGGTATAGCGCCGACGCATACGCTTGAGCACAGCATCCGACCCTGCCTGCAAAGGCAAATGGATATGGGGTACGAACCGGCGCGTCCACCGGAAAAACCGCACGACCTCTCCAGTGACCAGATTGGGCTCTACCGACGAAAGCCGAAACCGCACACGCGCAAACGCGTCGTCCATTTCCAGGGCTTCCAGCAGGTCAATCAGCCGGTATTGACGGCGCCCATCCACCTTGCCCACATCACCCACATTAATGCCGGTCAATACCACCTCCAGCGGCTGATACCGGTCCACCATTTCTTTCAGCAACCGAATCAGTTCAGACAAAGGCAGCGAACGACTGACACCACGCAACGCAGGAATCACGCAAAACGCACAATGATAATCACACCCATCCTGCACCTTGAAAAACACACGCGTGCGTTGCCCATCAGGCGTAGACCATGCCGGAATAAACGGGATACTTGCCTGCGGCAAGACTCCCCGGACTGTCTCAGTTTGTGCACGCTGTTTTGATGTCCTGGTCAGAGTTTCTGCCAGCGAGTAAATCTGTTGTGGATTGTACCGTTCAGCCGTTACCGTCGCGACTACCCCTGCCTCCCGAACAGCACCATTCTTCCTGCCAGGAAGCCGGGTATAGCATCCAGTGAGGATAAGCCGTGCCCGTGGATTGGTACGATGCATTCGCCGAAGCCAGTACAGCGTCTCACGCTCCGCTTCCTTTGTTACTGCACAGGAATGCACAATGATGACGTCCGCCTGATCAGGCGCAGTCTCCTCCCAACCTTGTCGCTGAAAATAACGGATCAAAGCCCGACCCTCAGCAAAATTGGCTTTACATCCCATAATGTGAATGGCAACACGCGGCATTGCTCTTCCTGGCGTTTTCCCGATGAACTCCTTTGACAAAAACAGCCTGGTCCCCGATTCTGTTCCAGAAAGGGTTCAGGGTGCCAGCCGGAAACACCGCCAGTGGCGGGCTTCAGCGTGATACTCATAAACGATCCGGTCGTGCAGTCGGGCAGGTTGTCCCTGCCAGAACTCCACCCGATGAGCTTGAATCCAGTAACCCGTCCACCAGGAGGGAGCTTCGGATTCATCCGATTGGATCCGGTTCCCGACCCGGGCAAGGCGTTCTTCCAGCTGGTACCGACCCTGAATAGGTGTGCTTTGCGGGAAGAGCCAGGAGGCACGACGATGACTCGGTGCACGTCCCCGAAAATACTCCTGTGCTTCGTGGCGTGCAACTTCACGTGCATACCCCTGAACAATCACCTGCCGATACAGCGTTGCCCAGAAAAAAAGGAGTGCACATCGGGCATTGGCACGCAAATCCTGCGCTTTCTGACTGGTCGCACCCGTCACCACCAGAAACGCCAGGGGCGCACGAACACCCTTTACCAATACCATGCGCACTGAGGGCTGGGCGTCCTGTGAAACCGTAGCGAGTGCCGCCGCTTGCGCGAAGGGTTCAGCACTGAATGCCTCGCGGAACCAGCGCAAAAACAAAGACAAAGGTTCGGAAGGAAGGGCAGATTCATCCAGCGGTGCCAGCTCAGTAAAGGGCTCCGGCTGAAAATTCCATAACCAGAAAAAGAATTGCCCATCCGATTTCGTTGACTCCATTGTGTGTACCTTGTTCGTAACAGGCGGTAAGTGCCCACAGGTACGGATAAGGTACCGCGTTCCGGCGTTTCTTTCCGACGTCAGCATACCAGAAATACACGGAACCATGGAGGATAGTGTTCAGAAAACGATTTCAGAAGGTTTATCTCCGGAAGGTTCTGTCCCGGCTGAAAATAACCGGCAATCAGGAGGGGCGGAGTCCGGGCAACAGGACTTAGTGGGCAAATCCGACACGTCCTCAGTGCTCAATGGATATAGTGATCCCCGCGTGGACCGGTTAAGAGCCTACTTGCGGGAATGCGCCCACCTGTTCAGCACGCTTGAACTGCTCAAATGGGATATGGAAGTGAATTTGCCGCGGCGGGGCATTGGTTATCGGGCACAGGTCATGCAAACACTGTCTGCACTGTATCATGAGCGCGTTACGGCAGACGTCCTGGGGGAATACATTGAGGAAGTCCTGGCATTGAAAGACCTGCCCGATCGCCTGCGCAAAAACGTAGACGTTCTGAAGCAGCAGTATGAACAGGCACGGGCAATCCCCACAACATTACTTGCTGAGTTTCAAAAAGAGACGACGATTGCCTACGCCGCCTGGTTACAAGCCCGTCAGCAAAACGATTTTTCCTTATTTGCTCCCCACTTACAACGGCTGCTGGAACTGGCACGGGAAATGGCGGGCTGCCTGCAACCCGTTACGGGACACGACCACATCTACGATGCTTTGCTTTATCAGTTTGACCGGTCGGCATCCCTCACCCTGTTAGACCGGGTCTTCAATGTTCTGCGTGAACAGTTTCTGCCGGTGATGCATCGTGTGATTGAAGGGATGCGCCGGTATTCGGATCAGGTGCTCCGCCAGCACTTTCCCAAACAAAAACAATGGGATTTCAGTCTGTTTGTCCTTCGGGATATTGGTTTTGGACTGGGGGAATGGGGACGCCAGGATTACTCGCCCCATCCGTTTACAGCAGGTATCGGTGTAGAAGACGTCCGCATCACGACTCGTGTAGATGAGCGTTATTTCCCGGAATTGCTGCTGGCAACGCTCCACGAAATGGGACATGCCCTGTATGATTACTGGGCACATGCCGGGAAAGATGCCTGGATTGGTTTCCCTGAAACCACACCGATCAACCTGTCATTGCACGAGTCGCAATCGCGTTTTTGGGAAAACTGGATAGGACGGTCTTTCGCGTTCTGGCAACGTTTCTACCTGCCATTGCAAGCGTATTTCCCTGATCAGCTGGGAGGCACTTCATTAGAAATGTTCTACCGGGCATTGAATTACGTACGTCCTACGTTGATTCGTGTTGGCGCCGATGAACTCACCTATCACATGCACATCCTTGTGCGCTATGAGATAGAACGCGCACTGGTGGAGGGAAACCTCTCCATAGAAGAAGCGCCACAGGTCTGGCGCACCCTCTACAAAAAATACCTGGATGTAGATGTACCCAGCGATCGTGAGGGAATCCTCCAGGATGTACACTGGGCACACGGAACCTTTGGGTACTTCCCTACGTATACATTGGGAACGCTTTACGCGGCACAGCTGGCTGCCACAATGGAACGCTCGTTCAATGTAGAAGAAGCCATCCGGCAGGGACACTGGACTGAAATCCTTCAATGGCTCAAGCAACAAGTCTACCAGTGGGGGAATCTTCTGTCTGCTGAAGAATTGTGTCAGCAGGTTAGTGGCGAGCCCCTCAATCCTTACTACTTCATCATGTACGTTCGCCGGAAGTACGAAGTGCTCGTGTAAGCAACCAGAGCACCAGCCAGTCATACACGGTATGCAGACTGATTGCCGCGAGCAAACCCCAACGCATATACAAATAGCCCAGAAGCAGGGATAAGCCCGTCATCGTAACGCCTATACGCAGCATTCCGTGGGGCTTGGGAAAGTAATAACCGTGCAATGCGACGAACAGGAGACTGGCAGGGAGCCAACCAATCCATTCCTGAAGAAACGCCCGAAAAAACAATTCCTCACAGGTACCTGCAAAGAGTGCAAAGAGTGTGATCCACAGGATTTGCCCTTCGGTCAGACGCAACACAGCTTCTTTTAAGCGTTTGCCGGCTTCTGACCAGATCCCTTTTTGATCCAACCAGAAGACAAGGACTGCCCAGGGTATCGCCAAAATACTTCCAATCATCAGCTGGACAATCACCTGCTGACTGGAAGATGGGAGCAATGTATCCCCGGGCAAATGCAAAACATAAACGCGCAACAGAAACCCTGCAATGCCTATAAACAACGTAAAAGCCAGTGCGAAGAGTCGGAGCGCCAGACGCTGCATGGAATAGGATTGGCGTGTGTCGTTTGCCCTGAACGGATTCCCGGCAAATCCCAGGCAATGCACCAAACAATGCATCCTACACCTTTTGATTGGACTATCACTTGTGCTTGCGTTTACCTCGCCTTGTACCAATGTAAAGAATGAACCAGGTGATGAATCCGTTCATACCCAGAAACTCGTAGGCAGGTTCATAAGGTGTCCAGTGCTGGATAGCCGTTTCCATCAACCAGGTAATTAACGGTGCACACACGCAGGCGAGGATAACAAGCATGGGTGCCGGGGATCTCCACTCCTTCTTTTTGAGTGCGAGCCAGGCAAACAGCCCTAAGAGCGGTCCGTACAGGTAAACGGTGAACCGGAAAAGGTAATGGATGATTGTCTGCTGGTGCCAGAAATAAAACGTAACTGCAAAAAGAAAAACAAGCAATGCAAGCAATGCGAATTGCAAGCGGCGCCTGGGTGGAAAACCCAGATCACGCTGTAAGGAGGTCGTCAGGGCAGTGAGTGCCGAGTCGGCGCTGGACAACGCCGCTGCCAATAACCCCAGCAAAAACAAAATTTGAATCGTCAAGGGCGCATGGGTCTGGAACAAAGCAACAAGCAAAAGTTTTTCAGGAGGGGAGGGTGGACGCATCCCCAGACTGTGCAGGTAGGTCAGTGCGAGGGCACCCACCGCAAGAAACAACAATTTCACCGGCAACAGTAACGTTGCGAATAAGAGCATGTTCTTTTGTGCATCAGGGAGATTCCGACAAGCCAGATTTTTTTGCATCATATCCTGGTCCAGTCCCGTCATGACCAGAGCAATCAGGATTCCTGAAAGAAAATATTTGCCAAAGAAGGTGCGTGTTAAAGGCGACCAATCCCAGATGCGCATAGACATAGCAAGGTATTCAGGGGCTTCGGGATTCGTTTTTACCTGTGTCCACAGAAAAAGGGCGATGCCCACCGTTGCAAAGAGCATAACTAAGGTTTGGAGGAGATCTGTCCAGATGAGGGTTCGGATCCCGCCTGTACTGCTATACAGCCAGATACAAAGAAGTGTCAGGGCAACGGTGAGCGCGAAGGGAAAACCCATCGGCTGAAAGAACAATTCATGAAGAAGCCAGGCAACCAGATACAGACGAAGAGAAGCACCCACCCAGCGTGCCAGAAAAAAATAGATTGCTGCGACACGCTGGCCCGTCAAACCCACATAGGGGCGCAGGCGCTCATAGATGGTCACGCCCTTTGTCCGATAGTAAAAAGGCAGGAGTCCATAGGCAATAATGAGGTAACCAACAAAATAACCCAGCACCATCTGAAAATACTTCCACTGGGTGGTGATCACCCAGGCGGGCACCGATAAAAAAGTAATCCCCGAAAGGGTGGTGCCAATCATGCCAATTGCCACGGCAAGCCAGGGGGCACGACGCCGTGCTAAGTAAAAATCCTGGAGGGTGGCACGCCTGCCGATCCACCAGCCAATCCCTGTGACGCCAATCAAATAAGCCAGGACCACAATACCCAGCACAGAATAAGCAGGAACAGTCATGGTGGACTCACCGAGGATTGACGCCAGAACTGGCAAATCAGTGCGACCAGGTCCTGTGCAATTTCCTGGATTTGCTCAACAGCCAGGATTGCAGGCGGGTAAATCCGAATCGCCACAGGATTCCACAAAAAGAAATCCACCACATACCCTTTTTGTAAAGCGGCACGTAAGAACGAGATTCGGTCTTGCGCGTCGGGCAGGTCCACTGCACCCATAAAACCAAACCACCGGACAGGAATGCCTTCTTCACGAAGAGGCTGGACAAGATAGGTTTCCCATGCTTGGATCTGCGCTGGAAATGTCTCCTTCTTTTTATGCAGCAATTCGTAAAAGGCAAGTCCTGCAGTGCACGACAGAGGATGCCCACCAAAAGTTGAGATGTGTCCGAAGGATGGCTGATCAATCAGCGTTTCCAGGATAGTGTGGCTGCTGATGACGGCACCCAATGGCAAGCCTCCACCCAACGCTTTTGCCAGAACAAGCATATCGGGCATGACTTTGTGATATTCCCATCGGTAACAGGTGTAACCCGTTCGGTAAAAGCCTGTTTGGATTTCATCAAAGACCAGCAGGATCTGGCGCTCCCTGGTCAGCCGACGCACAGCCCGCAGGAACTCGTCCTGGGCAGGGTAGACACCGGCTTCACCCTGAATGACTTCCATGACGACCGCTGCCACATCTTCCGTAAGCACGCGGTCCAGCTCTTCATCGGACGTATTGAAAGGTAAAAGGGTTACCCCTGGGAGCAATGGCTGAAATGGAATTCTGTATTGGGGATCATTGAGCAAGGACCAGGCGCCCAATGTGCTGCCATGATAAGCCCGATAGAACGCGACGATGCGCTGTCGCCGTGTTGCTTTGCGCGCGGCTTTCAGTGCCAGTTCAATGGCTTCAGAGCCACTGGTGGTAAATATCACCGTATTGAGTTCTGGGGGAAGGTCCTCTGTAAGGCGTTGGGCATATTGAACCTGGGGCTCCAGCCAGAAATCCCCCCACACCATCACATGCAAATAGGCTTCGCTTTGTCGCCGAATGGCTTCCAGGACTTCCGGTGGGCGGTGCCCCAGCAAATTCACGCTGATTCCGCTAATCAGGTCCCAGTAACGGTTGCCTGCCCGATCCCAGAGCCAGGGACCCTCCGACCGAACAATCTCCAAACCAATAGGATAATGTGAAGTGGGCAAAAGATGATGGGCACGCCACGTACGCCAGTCCGTTTTCATTCGTACGCACCAATTTCTCGTAAAAACGTATGCGTGGATTCGTAAATGTGCTCCAGCAGGGATTTATCATAAGTGATTGGCTGGAAAGCCTGTCCAGTCAAAAGCGTATAAACCTCCTGATAGCGCCGACTGGTCTCTTCTATGACCGAGTCAGGAATTGGTGGTAGATGCCGCACCGAAGGCTCATGAATCGGAAACCCTTGCTGGATCAACCACTGACGAATGTACTCCTTAGAGAGTTGGCGAGGTTCCTGATTGCGCGCCATGCGCTCTTCATACTCCTGCTGATAAAAATAACGGGAGGAATCCGGCGTGTGCACCTCATCAATGAGAAAAATCCGCCCCTCAAATCTGCCAAACTCATACTTGGTGTCCACTAAGTAAAGCCCTCGCTGATTTGCCCAGTTCGTCCCCCACTCAAACAAGCGCAAGGAATCAGACTCCACACACGCATATTCCTCAGGCGTCATCAACCGACGACGAACAATCTCCTCAGGACAAATGTCCTCATCATGCCCGGCTTCCGCCTTCGTTGTCGGCGTAACTATGGTTACTGGCAACCGTCCATAGGGTTTCAACCCATCAGGTAAAGTCACACCACACCACCGACGCTGCCCCCTTTGATAAGCACGAAGCAAACTGCCCGCCAAAAACGCCCGAACAATCATTTCCACAGGAATTGGCGTACAATACACGCCAACCGAGACACAGGGATGCGGACTGCCGAGCAACCAGACCGGGACCAGCTCACTGGCACGCTCCAAAAAAAACACCGACAGCTGATTCAATACCTGCCCTTTATAAGGGATTGTAACCGGTAAGACGATGTCAAAAGCGGAAATCCGGTCAGTCGTAACCATGACCAGCCAGCGCTCTGCAATCACATAAAGATCACGAACTTTGCCCTGAAAAAACCGCGTCTGACGGTCAAAACGAAAATGCGTAGCCCGCAGACCATGCTCATCCAGTTGACCCTGGACTCGGGAATTCCACGGCATGTACGGAGGATCTGAGGGGCGTGTAGAGAAAGGTAAGAGGAGTTGGGTTTTTGGTTTTCTTTGGTTGGTTGGCGGGGCGTTCGGCGCTGGGGTTCAGGAAGTTAGGGCGAGCCAGTGGCTCGCCCTAACTTCCTGAACCCCAGCGCCGAACGCCCCGCCAACCAACAACCCCGCCAACCAACAACCCCTCATCCCCCACTCCACCACTCCACCCGTACCCCACCCTCTCCCTTAGACGTCCGAAACACAAACCCAATCGGCACACCGCAAAAGTCCCACCGTCTCCGTATCTGCTTCTCCAGAAACCGAATGTACTCCTTCCGTAACGCCCGCGGACGAGACACCTGAAACACAAATACTGGCGGCGCCACCTCCGCCTGAACACAGTATTTAAAGTTCGGAACCACTCCACCCACTCCCCGTGGCGGATGTTCTTCCACCAGCTGGTGGATAAACCGGTTTAGCACACCTGTGGGCACACGAAACCGGTAGCGCTCCCACACACGCCAAACCTCCCCAAGTAACTGTGGCAAACGTTTCCCCGTCAGCGCACTGATCGTCAAGATGGGTACGTCCTGAAATGGCTTTAACCGAGCCGCTACCCATTGGCGAATCGCTTCCTGTTCCCGTGGATGCTTATCCTGAACCTGATCCCATTTGTTGAGGGCAACCACAACTCCTTTGTGGCGACGAAGTATCACCCGGAAGATTTTCAAATCCTGGTGTGTCGCCGGCTCCGTCGCATCCATCAGCAAAACCACCACGTGTGCCTGTTCAATGGCTTTTACCGTTCGTGTAATCGTGTACGCCTCTAAGGGCGTGGATACCCGTGCCGGCTTACGTAAACCCGCCGTATCCACCAAGTAAATGGTCTGATGGTGATACCGAATGGGGATTTCTATCAGGTCGCGCGTCGTGCCCGGTATCGGACTCACCAAAGCGACCGACGAGCCCGCCAGCCGATTGAACAGCGTGCTCTTCCCCGTATTGGGACGACCCACAATCGCTACGCGCAACCCCGATTCATCCACCGGCTTCAAATCTACAGGAACACCTTCTTGCGCAAGCAGCTCTTCTATCCGGGCACGCAAAGTTTCCAGATTCCGACGATGCAATGCTGAAACGAATACATAGGGTATGTCCCCCTCCAGCAACTCCGCTACCTCTTCAAGGCGATCTGCCTCCGCCGAATCCGCCTTGTTCACCACCAGCAACACAGGCACACCACTTTGCCGAACCTGACGAAACAACTCCACGTCCGCAGGAACAACGCCCTTTGCCTCCACCACAAACAAAATCAGCGAGGCACTGCGCATCCACGCACGAACCCGTGCCGACGCCAGCTCACGCAAAACATCCTCAGGAGGGGCATGCTCCGGCAACAACCCTCCCGTATCCGCTAAGTTCACCCAGTAACGACCAACACGAACCGGATAAACCAGAATATCCCGGGTCACACCCGGCATGTCATGCACAATCGCACGGTGCCGACCAATCAGTGCATTCCACAATGTGCTCTTCCCCACGTTCGGACGACCCACAATCAACACCAGAGGATATCGCAACCGCTTGAGCAAAACCCGATCCGGAACTTCCACTGCACCAATACCCTCTTCACTCAACGACCGCAAGTCCATCTTTATCCAGTCCGTCCACCTGGCGCAACGCCTCGTTCAACGCCACCTTGGCTTCCGTACGAGCCCCACGCCGACCTATAATCAACGCACACGGAATCAGATAAGTTCCCCCGGGAAACGACTTGGGTACCTGACCAGGTATCACCACCGAATACGGCGGAACATAACCCCGATACACCCGGGGCTCATCACCACGAACATCTATGATACGCGTAGAACCCGTCAACACCACTCCCGCACCCAATACCGAACCCCGACACACCACCACGCCCTCCACAACCACACATCGCGAACCCAGAAAACAATCATCCTCAATGATCACAGGACGCGACTGCGGCGGCTCCAGTACCCCACCTATCCCCACGCCACCACTGATATGAACTCGCTTCCCTACCTGCGCACACGAACCCACCGTCGCCCATGTATCCACCATCGTCCCTTCATCCACATACGCACCAATATTGATGTACGAGGGCATCACCACACAGCCCCGACCCACATACGCACCATACCGGATCGTCGCCGGCGGAACAACCCGAACACCCACCGACTCAAAATTCCGCTTCACCGGAATTTTATCGTAAAACTCCCACAGCCCCGTCTTATACGTCCTGGACCTCCGCCCAAGAAAGTAAAGCAATATTGCCTGCTGCAACCAACCATGCACGCGCCAGCGCCCATCTACACCCCCTTCTTCAGAAGCAGAATTGGCAACACCCTCTACAGGGGTGGCAACCCGTAACTGACCCGAATCCAGCAGGGCAATCACTTCCGCCACCGCCCGACGCACCTCTAAACTCCTTAACAACTCACGATTCCGCCAAGCCTCCTCAATCACCGGACGCAACGGATGACGATCCGGATCCTGAACCATCTCTATTTGATTTCCCATCAGAACCCTTGCACTTTTCCTCTCCCTCCACCTGCTGAAGGTAACTCCAAAACGCCTCACGAAGCCGCAAAAAACGAAGCCATAAACCACGCTCAGCACCCACAAGCACCGGCTCGTAAAACCGCTCACCCTCTAATTCCTCAGGCAAAAAGCGCTGTGCCGTCAAATGCCAGGGATTCCCATGCGGATTTTCATACGCCGCACCCCAACCCGCTAAACGATGCCATTCCGTCACCGGATTCCGCAAGTGCATGGGTACAGGCAACGGACCCCTCCGACCCACTGCCTCCACAGCACGATTCAACGCCCGATACGCAGAATTGCTCTTCGGTGCCAGCGCTAAATAAATCGCCGTCTCCGACAAAAACCACGAACACTCCGGATAACCCACTACCGAACACGCCTGATAACACGCACTGGCAAGCACCAGAGCAAACGGATCCGCCAAACCCACATCCTCCGAAGCACTGATCAACAACCGACGCGCTAAATACAACGGATCTTCTCGCGCCGACACCAAACGTGCCAGCCAGTAAACCGCCCCCTGCGGATCACTGCCCCGAATACTCTTGATCAACGCCGAAATCAGCAAATACCGATCATCACCCGACCGACTATGCGGAATCCCACCCCACGAAACCTGCTGACGCAACCGATTCCGCACCGACACACCCCTTGCCCCGCCTACCACCAGCGACTCCACCATCTGCAAAAGACGACGCGCATCTCCCCACGCATACCGAATTAACCGCGCCCGCTCTTCTTCATCCAGATCCAGAACCATACCTTTCTCTTCACGCAAATACCGCAACGCCCGATCCAGAATCACCGACAAATCCGAAGCAGACAAAGGCGGCACCTCCACAACACGTACTCGCGACAACAACGGCGCACGCAACGTCACCCCGGGATTCTCCGTCGTCGTCCCCACCAGTACCAGCCGGCCCTCCTCAATGGGCAACAACAGCAAATCCTGCTGATTCCTGGCAAGATGATGAATCTCCTCTACCAGCAACACCACCGTCGCAGACACCGAATGCAACACACGCGCAACCGACTTGCCCGGCTCAAGACGAACCACCGGATACCCATACTCCTCCGCCAGTAAATGCGCAATCGTGGTCTTGCCCGTGCCCGGCGGACCCCACAACACCACAGAAGGACAACCCCCACGACGAATCTCCTCCAACAACCCATGCAACGGCGAATCCAACCGCGACAAACTACATGGACCCACTAACTCAGACCAATCCCCAGGACGAAGTACACGCCACAACGACAACGCACCACCACGACGACCACGACCACCACCCATCCAGCAACACCAAAACCCTACCCCGTACGCGGACCCAACTCCACCACCTGAACACGCGGATCACAACCCTCCTCCCACTCCAGCACCATCGCCGTACGCATCTTGTGCGGACCATACTTACCCGCCGCACCCGGATTCAAATACAACAAATTCCGGGCACGATCCCGATACGCCAGCACCACATGCGTATGCCCACAAACCAGCACATCTATCCGACGACGACTAAGACCCGACAAAATCCGCGGCGTATACCCCGGAGGCGTACCACCAATATGCGTCAACCACACCACACGACCACAACAAACAAACACCTGATCCTCCGGCAACACACGACGTAAATCCCAACCATCTATATTGCCACTGACACCACGCAAAACCTTGCCCAACCCCAGCAACTCCTCATACACCCCATACGAACCCCAATCACCCGCATGCCAGATCTCATCACACCCTTCCAGAATCGGAAGCAACGAAGGATCCAGCCAACCATGCGTATCCGACAACAAGCCAATGCGCTTCACCTCTGCCATCCCAACACATTCTCACACATCCCCCCCAATAGCAAACAATACTCCTACCCATTCAGAAAGTTCCCCTGCCCCACACCCTCACCCCCACAGGAACTCTGCACTACATACCCTGTGTTTCCCTATCTCAAAAAGGCAAAGAACTGAGCACAGCACAACAACCATGACACACCCTATGCCCCATACATCATCCCCATCATCAACCAGCCCTACCGACACCATCCCGGGTATCGTCATCGTGACCGGACCCTCCGGCGCAGGGAAATCCACGATCGTCCGCTTCCTGCTCAAAACCTTCCCCCAGCTGGAATTCGCCATCTCCGCCACTACGCGACCACCACGCCCCGGAGAACAACACGGACGCGAATACTACTTTCTCTCCATAGAAGAATTTGAACGCTACATCCAGGAAGGTGCCTTCGCCGAATACGAACAGGTCTACCCCGGCAAATACTACGGCACACTCTGGCCAGAACTGACACGCATCACACAACTGGGCAAAATCCCATTGCTGGATATTGACGTGCAGGGCGCCACCCGTCTGAAAGCCCACTTCGGACCACGCGCACTCACCCTATTCATCCACCCTGGATCACTGGCACAACTCCGACAACGCCTCCAAACCCGAGGAACCGAAAACTCCACAGACATGGAAATCCGTATCAGCAAAGCCCTCATAGAACTGGATTGGGCACGCCATGCCGACGTCATCATCTGGAACTTTGACTTAGAAAAAGCCTGCCAGCAAACCGAACGCGTCGTCCGCCTCTTCTTGGAAAGACTCACCATCTATGCACAGCAATAATAACAACAGGTGGTGTCTGGTCGTACATGGCGGCGCAGGCAAATACCGGCTCCTCGCACAGGGAATTTGCTCACCCCAAACCTACTTGAAAGGCATTGAAGAAGCACTCCAGGCAGGCGCACACATCCTCCAGCAAGGCGGACCCGCCATAGACGCCGTCGTCCAGGCAATTACCGCCATGGAAAACAACCCCATCTTCAATGCAGGACGCGGATCCGTACTCACGCAAGCCGGACACGTTGAAATGGACGCCTGCCTCATGGACGGAAAATCCCAGCAGGTGGGAAGCGTCGCCGCCGTCCGACGAATCGCCAACCCCATCCAGCTCGCACAAAAAGTCCTCTACAACACCGAACACGTACTGCTATGCGCCGACGGGGCAGAAGCCTTCGCCCAAACCCAGGGCATCCCACTCATTGACCCCCAAACCCTGATCACCCCACCCCGACAACAGGAAATCCACCAACACGCAACACCCGAAGAATGGGGCACCGTGGGTGCCGTCGCCTTAGACCAGCACGGTAACCTGTGTGCCGGCACCTCCTCCGGAGGACTCGCTGGAAAACACCCGGGACGAATCGGCGACTCCGCCATCGCCGGCGCCAGCACCTACGCCCAAAACCACGCATGCGCCGTATCTACCACTGGCATCGGCGAATACTTCCAGCGACTGTGTACCGCCTTCCATATCTGCCTCCTCTATACACAGGGCATGTCCATTGAGGAAGCCGTCCAAACCGCCTTCCACCAGATTGAACAACTCGGTGGACGCGGCGGACTCATCGCCATAGACCACCAGGGCAACTACTTCTGGATCAAAAACACGCCCTACATGGCACGGGGTGTCATCACCCCAGACCACCAGCACATCACCCTGCACTAACCTGACCCAACCCCACCATGCCACAGACAAAACCCTCAACGCCCAAAAACCAGACAGCACTGACACTGCCCTGCCCCCACAAAAAACACCTCCCCACAATCGCCCGGGCATTCCTCCAGTGGCGACCACCCACCGTACAAATCGCCACCTTAGAAGGCGAACTGGGCGCCGGCAAAACCACCTTCGTCCGCGCACTGATCCAGGTTCTGAACGGCAACCCTATGGAAGTCCAGAGCCCATCCTATACACTCCTCATGACCTACAAAACCCCTGCGGGAACCATCTACCATTTTGACGTCTTCCGACTGAGCCAACCCGAAGAATGGCTCACCATCAGCACCGACATCCTCCAGCACCTGCATCCCCACGACCTCGTCCTCATTGAATGGGGCGACCGGATCCGCCACTGGCTACCCACACCCTACGCACGCATCCAGATCATTGTCGCACACACCAAAAATACAGAAAACCCGGAACACAGCACAGCACGCCTCTTCCGCTTCTCCCTGATCCTCCAGCCACCCAAGAATCCAGAGCCATGACACCTCCGCCTGCCCAAACCCAGGAAGAAGAACTCCAACAGGTCCAGACCACCACCAGCTCCCGACCCCTCGCCTTAGAACGACCCTTCCGACTGCGCCGACCCCAAAAACGCCTGTTCGTCGGTATTCCCCGCCTCCACACCTTGGAAGAACGACGAATACCGCTGACACCCGAAGGTGTACGACAACTCGTCGCACACGGACACCACGTACGAATTGAACGCGGGGCAGGCGTCCTGGCTGGGTTCTCCGACCTCGCCTACGCAGAAGCCGGCGCCGAACTCGTAGACAGCCCCCAGCACCTGTTTGAAGCCGAAATCATTCTGCAAGCCGCCCCACCCTCCTCACGCGAACTCCAATATCTGCAACCCCGACACGTGCTCTTCTCACCACTACAGGTCCAGGCTCTGTCCCGACAGGTCTTTGAAGCACTGCGCCAGCGAAAGATTACCGGCATCGCTTTTGAATACCTCCAGGATAAGCCGGGCAGCTTCCCGGTGCGTCGGGCAATGAGCCAGATCGCAGGTATTGCCTCTATCCTGATTGCCAGCGAACTGTTGTCCAGTGGCGAAGGCGCTCGCGCCGGGATCCTCCTCGGAAACATCGCCGGTGTCATCCCACCATCCGTCGTCATCATCGGGGCAGGCGTCGTCGGCGAGTACGCCGCCAAAACCGCATACCAGCTGGGTGCCCTCGTCCAGGTCTTTGACCATTCCATAGAACGACTCATCCGACTGCAAACCGCACTCCACAACCAGATCGCCACAGCAACCATCTACCCCGAAGCACTCCGACAGGCACTGCGCCGGGCACACGTCGCCATCGGCGCACTCGCCCCACGCGGCGGACGAACCCTTCTCGTCGTCTCCGAAGACATGGTCAAAGAAATGCCCGAAGGATCCGTCATCGTGGACGTCAGTATAGACCACGGCGGATGCTTTGAAACCTCTGAAATCACCACACACTCCTCACCCACCTTCGTCAAACATGGCGTCATCCACTGCTGCATCCCCAATCTTCCTTCACGCTACGCACGTACCGCATCCATGGCACTGAGCAGCATCCTCACACCACTCCTTCTGGAAATCGCCCAAACCGGCGGACTGGAAAAAATGCTCGCACAAAACGCTTACTTCCGATCAGGCGTCTACCTCTACCGCGGAGAAGTCACCCACTTTGGCATTGCCGAACGCTTCCACTACCGGTACACCGACCTGCGCATGCTCCTGATGAGCACAATCCGCTGGTTCTGAGCTTAACTATACACTGCCCTCCCCCACCCTAAGAACCAAACCCAAAACTGATGAATGTCAGTTTTCCGTCCCACGAATCACTGTAGGTAGTGGCAAAAAAGACGATGGGTGTCCACTTCCAGACAAAAAACCAGCAGATCGGATGGATTGAATTCTGGGAAGAGCCCGACAACCTCCTCAGCGAATCCCTCCTCCGAACCCTGCTCCAAACACTACGCACTGCCCGACAACAGCCACTGCGCCTCCTCGTCCTCACCGCACGACACCAACCCACTTTCAGCCTGGGCGTCCACTTCCCCCCACCAGCCACCGCCACCCTACCCGACTACCAGAAACTCCTTCAGCTCTTCCACAAAGTGATTCGTGCCCTCCTGGAAATGCCCATGCCCACCGCCACCATCATCCAGGGTGCCATCGCCGGTGGCGCTATCGCCTTAGCCTTAGCCACCGACTTCCGCTTCCTCCTGGGAGACCCCCCTCCACCCATCACCTGGACC
>JALWYU010000023.1 GCA_026992635.1 Bacteroidota bacterium
CCCTCACTTCGTATGGCAATTCCGCCATACGTTATTATAGGACTATGCCTTGCAAATCCAAAGACAAAACACGCTGACAACCATGGCTTTCCGAAAAATCCGACTGGGCATACTCCGGGAAACACGTATGCCTCCCGACCATCGCACACCCCTCGTCCCCGACGACTGCGCACAACTGCTGGAGCAATATGGCGAACGACTGGAAATCTATATCCAGCCCTCCAAATACCGCATCTTCTCAGCTCAGGAATACTCCGAAGCGGGCGTCCGACCCCGAGAAGAACTCCACAACTGCGATTACCTTCTGGGCGTCAAAGAAGTAGATGTCCAGACCCTCCTTTACAATATGACCTACCTGTTCTTTGCACATGTTGCCAAAATGCAAGCGCACAACCGCGAACTCCTCCGACATATCCTCATCCGGCGTATCCGGCTGATTGACTACGAATACCTGGTCTGGGATGACGGACGACGCATCGTGGGATTCGGACGATTCGCCGGAATCGTCGGCGCACACAACGCCCTGTGGATGTGGGGGCAACGAACAGGCACCTATCAGCTGCCCCGTGCCTACGAAGTAAAAACCTTAGATGCACTCCGTGCTGTCTACCAGACCTTTCGCATGCCCCCTGTCAAAGTGGTCGTAACTGGACGGGGGCGTTCCGCCACCGGTGCAATGGAACTCCTCCACTTAGCAGGCTTTCGCAAGCTGCCCCCCGAAGAATATCTCCAGATTGACCAGCCGCAAGAACCCATCTACACACAACTGACCAAAGCCGAACTCTTCCGACACCGCACAAAAGGCACTTACGACCGCGACGACTTCCACAAAAATCCGCAGGAGTACGTCTCCCTCTTCCACCAGTACTACCCCACTACGGACATCCTGATCAACTGCCTCAATTGGGACTACCGAATGCCCCGCTTATTTGAGCGCGAAGAAGCCTGCCAGGAAAACTTCCGTATCCAGTGCATTGCCGATGTGGCGTGCGACATCAACGGATCCGTTCCCCTAACGATTCGCGCCACCACCATTGAAAATCCCGTGTATGGGTTTGACCCTGCCCGTGAGATCATCCAGCCTCCTTTCCGCGAAGGCGGCATTGACATTATGGCAATAGACAATTTGCCCAACGAGTTGCCTCGCGACGCCTCCTGTGAATTCAGTCGGGACCTGGCTCAGCACATTATCCCACTGCTTATTGATGAGCCCAATCACCCGATTTTACAACGGGCGACCATTGCCAGTGGCGGACGACTCATGCCACGCTTCGCTTATCTGCAGGAGTTCGTCCTGGGAAGAACCGGTATGTAGAGATTTGCTGATAGCCAGTAACTTGTTTTTAGGCGCTACGTTGGGCGCTACAAATCCCAAATCCACCACCAGCCACCACACCCAAAACCATGACCACCCAGCCCACGACAACCCCCAACGTGCCACCCCTCATCCTCGCCACACTCCTCACATGCGCCTTATCCGCTTGCCAGCCCTGCCCACCACAAATCACCACTCCCCAACACCACAAAAAAACCCTTTACGTCCTGATCGTCATAGACCAGCTCCGCACAGACTTCCTCCTCCAACACCAGCACCTGTGGAAACACGGATTCCACCGACTGATCACACACGGTCTCCTCTTCCCCAACGGAAAACACGACCACGTACCCACCTACACCGCCGTCGGACACGCAACCCTCAGTACAGGCATGCCACCCGCTATCCACGGCATCATCGCCAACTACTGGTACAACCCCCAGCAACACAAAATCTACTACGCCGTCCAGAACGGACCCCAGGCTCTACGCACACCCACCATCACAGACTGGCTACACATCCATATGCCCACCAGCAAAACCGCCTGCATAGCACTCAAAGACCGCAGCGCAATCCTTTTGTGTGGAAACCATGCCGACGCCGTCCTCTGGTTCAACCCACAACAGGGACGATGGACCAGCCAAAAACCCTACCCTCCCATCCACGAACAACTCCCCTTTAACACCCCCGACCAGATCGCTCAACGCCTGCCCAACTACTGGGAACCCCTACCCCCTTCACAAACCCTGCCCGACTCCACGCCCTACGAAAAATCGCCCTTTGGCGACGTACGCTTCCCCCATCCCATCCGACACCTCTTCCATCAGGCACCGCGCATCCTGATGGTCAGCCCACCCGGCATCGCCGAAACCTTCCGCATCGCACAATGGATCGTCCAAACCCTGCAAATGGGGAAAGACTCCATCCCCGATTTCCTCGCCATCAGCATCAGCCCTACCGACTACGTGGGACACTACTTCAGCATCCACAGCCGCGAATACCTGGACATCTACCTGTGGCTGGACTCCTTCCTGGGCAACTGGCTCCATTTCTTAGACTCCACCATAGGCACCTTCAACTATGCAGTCATCCTCACCGCCGACCACGGCGTCGCCAATAACGCCCACTGGATGAAAGACTCCCTCCATACGCCCTGTTCCGTCATTGTGGACTCCCTCGTTCAGCAACTCCGACAACGCGCAGAAGCACTCCTTACCGAAAAATGGGGTCCCCCACCTGAACAAACCCACTGGATTGAAGCACATATCAACCAGCAATTCTACTTTTCAACCGAAGCCCTCCATCGGTACAAACTTACCTCCAGCCAGGTATGCGCCTTCCTGCGAGAAGCACTCTTCGCGTACATCCCCGACATCCAGCAAGTATGGTGCCTGCCCCACGACTATCCCTACGCACCGCAATGGCTGCAACGAAGCTACGTCCCCGACCGATGGGGACAGCTCTACTACGTCTGGAAACCCTGCACCTACGAATACAACACACCCCAGGGATGTACACATGGCTCACCCTACACCTACGACCAGCAAGTGCCCATCCTCCTCTACGGATTCAACCCTGAACAGAAAGGCACCGTCCTGCTCGCCGTTTCTACACGCGCCATCATGCCATTGATTCTGTGGCATATGAACCACACTCTGCCCCCACCACCCTATCCCTATGACCTGACGCTCGTACATTATATGAGGGGAGCCAGATGACGACTCCCTCGGGGAAAATGGATGCCCTCCTTTCCTCCCCAATCCAGAACAGTGCACCCTCGCGGAATTCCAGAACCATGCCCGACAAAACACCAGAAATGCACATACAGGGAGACACCGCCATATTCGGTGCACTCCTCCGTGAACTGGACCGACAGCGCCGGGGCTTAGAACTCATCGCCTCCGAAAACTTCACCAGCTGGCAGGTGCTACGCGTCATGGGCAGCTGGCTCACCAACAAATACGCCGAAGGCTTACCCCGCAAACGGTACTACGGCGGATGCCAGCATATTGACGAAGTGGAAGAACTGGCAATTGAACGCGTCAAACAACTGTTCAATGCCCGATGGGCGAACGTCCAGCCCCATTCAGGCGCTCAAGCCAATATGGCTGTCATGTATGCCGTACTGGAACCGGGCGACACCATCCTCGGTTTGGGACTACCCCATGGCGGACACCTCACCCACGGCGCACCCGTCAACTTCTCCGGACGATACTACCGCGCAATCCACTATGGCTTAGACGAAGAAACCGGACGCATCAACTACGACCAGGTAGAAGAACTCGCCCATATCCACAAACCCAAACTCATTGTATGTGGCGCCTCTGCCTACTCCCGCGACTGGGACTACGCACGCCTGCGCCAGATCGCCGATGCCGTCAACGCCATCCTCATGGCAGATATCGCCCATCCCGCCGGACTTATTGCCGCTGGCTTGCTTCAAAACCCTTTTCCCTATTGCCACATCGTAACCAGTACAACCCACAAAACCCTGCGGGGACCGCGCGGCGGATTCATCCTCATGCAGGAAGACTTCCCCAATCCCCGAGGACTCACCACCGCCTCCGGGAAAATCCGCAAAATGTCCAGTGTCCTGGATAGCGCAGTATTCCCGGGTGTACAGGGCGGACCCTTAGAGCACGTCATTGCCGGCAAAGCCGTGGCATTCTGGGAAGCACTCCAGCCCTCCTTCAAAGAATACGCCAGACAGGTCATTGCCAACGCACAGACTATGGCTCGGCTCTTCCAGGAAAAAGGCTACACGATCGTCTCGGGCGGAACCGACACACACCTCTTCCTCATAGACCTGCGCAATAAAGGCATCACCGGCAAAGAAGCCGAAGAAACCTTAGAAAAAGTGGACATCACCGTGAACAAAAACATGATTCCTGGCGACCCCAACCCGCCACGCATCACTTCGGGCATCCGAATCGGAACCGCCGCCATCACCACACGCGGAATCCGACAGGAACACCTGCCGCAAATCGTGGAATGGATAGACGAAGCCCTTCGCTATCGCGACAACGACCAGAAACTCCGGAAAATCCGGGAAGCCGTCAACCAGTTCATGCGCCAGTTCCCCCTCTACCCACAAGTAGAAGAAGACCCCTGGTGGCAACAGGCATTCGCCCCACCCCAAACCTGAACCAGGGAACTTTCTGATTGACCATTCAGTTTCCCATTTTGGAATCAATCATTTGCCTCACCCAGAAAGATTCCATCCAGCAACGAGCAGACCGCCTCTACAACCCAACCACCAGCCGCAAAGAAAGAAAGCAAGAACCACCAATCAACAAAGAACAATGCGCGGGGCAATCGTGGAAATTGGCGGACATCAGTTCTGGGCATGGGAAGGAAAACGCATCGTCGTAGACCATCTGCCCACCTACCAGGAAGGCGAAACCATCCAGCTGGACCGCGTCATGCTCATTATGGAAGACGAACAAGCCACACATATTGGTACGCCATACGTGGAAGGCGCCCACATCAAAGCACGCATACTCCAGCACCTGAAAGGACCCAAAATCATCGTTTTCAAGAAAAAACGCAGGAAACGCTATCGCGTCAAACGCGGACACCGCCAACGCTACACCTTCATAGAAATTTTAGCCGTGCACCCACCGGAAAAATCCACTACAGAACAAAATCAATAACGAACTGCGCCATTGCCCCTCAAAACCCTGAGTGCCATGGCACACAAAAAAGGACTGGGCAGCTCACGCAACGGACGGGACTCCGAAAGCAAACGCCTGGGCGTCAAACTCTTTGGCGGACAGCGCGCACGTGCAGGCAACATCATTGTCCGACAGCGCGGAACGGAATTCTATCCAGGCGACGGCGTGGGCATCGGCAAAGACCACACGCTCTTTGCCCTCCGGGATGGCATCGTGCGTTTCCGAACACGACGTGGGCGCAAATACGTGGACGTCATCCCGGAAGAAGCCGCCGCCTCCGCCTCCTGATAATGCTACGCTGCTGCGAGCCCGCGGATTGCTCCACCCATGACCCCTGGACAACACGCTGTCCACCCTGACGGACACAGCAAAGCAAAGCACAGCCGTACAGATCCAGCACGACGTAAGCCCCCATCTACCCAGCCCAATCCAGAACCCAGCGCACGGGTCATCGCCATTGCCAACCAGAAAGGCGGCGTAGGTAAGACCACCACCGCCATCAACCTGTCGGCAGCCCTTGCCTTAGAGGGTTATCGCGTTCTGCTGGTGGATGCCGACCCCCAGGCAAACGCCACGACCGGCGTGGGTATCCCCCTCCAGGAACTCTCCCTCCACCTGTACCACTGCTTCATCTCAGAAGTGGCACCCCGGGAAGTCGTGCGCCCCACCGCTGTAGACGGACTGGACATCCTGCCTTCCCACACCGATCTGGTGGGCGTAGAAGTGGAGTTCGTGGACCGGGCAGAGCGCGAACGTCTCCTCCAGCGAACACTCAATACACTCCGCCCCCACTACCACTTTATCTTCATTGACTGTGCGCCTTCACTGGGGATTCTGACGATCAATGCCTTAGTGGCTGCCCATTCGGTACTGATTCCTGTGCAATGCGAATATTTTGCGCTGGAAGGTCTGGGAAAATTGCTGGAAACCATCCGACTGGTAAGACAAAGCCTCAATCCCGATCTCGTCATTGAAGGACTGCTGCCCACGATGTACGACACGCGCCTCCTCCTGTCCCGACAGGTCCTGGAAGAACTCCGCTACCACTTTGGCGATCTGGTCTTCCAAACAGTGATCCACCGCAATACGCGACTGGCAGAAGCACCCAGCCATGGTAAACCCATCTGCCTCTACGATAAGCACAGCCGGGGCGCACGCGACTATGCCGCCGTTGCCCGGGAATTCTTAGCGCGCCTCGCCCAGTACGAAAAAGCGCAATCCTCCTCCCCATGAGCCGAAAACGCGGATTGGGCAAAGGACTTTCCGCACTGCTGCCGGGCGACCGCGAAACCCAATCCCCCACACACAGCACAACACGGCGACGCCAAAAAGACCAGACACTTCCCCCAGGCGTCTCTACCATCCCTATTGACCAGATCGTACTGCCCGAATACCAGCCCCGCCAGTATTTCTCCGAAGATAGCCTGGAAGAACTCGCTGATTCCATCCGGCGATTCGGCGTGTTACAACCTGTAGTGGTTCAGCCCATCAGTCAAAACCGGTATTTGCTCGTTGCCGGCGAACGACGCGTGCGCGCCGCCAGAAAAGCCGGACTGAAAGAAATCCCCGCGTACATTCGGCCAGCTTCTCAGGAACCCGTCCTGATCCTTTCCTTAGTGGAAAACCTGCAACGGGAGGACCTCAGCCCTATAGAAGTCGCCCTCACTTACAAACACCTGATTGAAGAGTACGGACTGACGCATCAGCGCGTTGCCGAACTCGTGGGCGTAGACCGTTCTACCGTAACGAACTTTCTCCGGTTGCTGAGCTTGCCTGAAGAGATTCAAGTCGCCCTCCGCGAACGACGCATCAGTATGGGACACGCACGCGCACTCCTTGGTCTACCCACCTACGAATTGCAACTGCGCGCATTCCACGAAATTGAGCGAAAGAACCTTTCTGTGCGCCAGGTTGAAGAACTGGTACGCAAATGGCAAAGCCAAGCCCAACAAGAACAACAACAACAGCAAGAACAGAACGAGAAAGACACGCCTGAACACACCTACCTCCAGCAGGTCCAGAACCAGCTCAGGGAATGGCTGCCCGCCGGACGCGTGCGCATCTTTTCACGAAACGGCAAAAAAGGACGCATCGTCTTCTACTTTGACAATCTGGACGAACTCCAGACTTTACTTGAACGTTGGTTTACGCCATCCACGCCTTCCAAACGCCAGTAAAAACGCCAGTAAAAAGGAAAAACAAGATTCAGATTGCGAACACTTCTTCCAGGCGTTCCCGCCCAATTGCCCGCTACACAATCACACTTTTTTTCCTTAGGAAGCACCTGACTACCCTGGCAATTGCAGGCATTTTTCTGGCGCACCCAGCTACCCGAACGCAACCCCCAGCCCAACCACAACAACCACAACAAAACCAGCAGGAAGCAATCCTCCCGCGCAATCCTGTTGTGGCAGGGCTGCTCTCAGGTATCCTTCCCGGTGCCGGACAAATCTACAATGGACAATGGTGGAAAGCACCGATTATCTGGCTGGGCGAAGGTGCTCTCCTCTACCTGAGCTGGTACACCTACCAGCAATACACCGCATATGTTGACCTCTACCAGAAAAGCCAGACTGGCGACGCGCCTTATCCACCGGAAGTCCTCCAGCCCTACGTGCTGTACTGGCGCCGGTGGCTGGAATGGTCCCTCCTCACCACCGCCCTCTTTTACTTGATTCAGATTGCCGACGCCGTAGTGTATGCACATCTGTCCGGATTTGATGTCTCCCCAATTGCAACAACACATTCTTTGCCTTTACCTTCCATAGAGAGGAGGGGTGCCAGTCCTGCTTGGGGCTGGCGTCTCACCTGGCGATTCTCCCGCGCCTCCCATCCCATTCCTTCCTTCTAATTCACTTTACGAACCTGGTCAATTCCAGGCACTGCCGCCTGCGGGCAACGAACTGAAACCCACTGCAAACGATGGATCGGTGGCACTCCCCCACCAAACGCATTGGAATTCTGGGCGGTGGTCAGCTGGGCAGAATGCTCATCTTAGCAGGTCGCCCCTTAGATATGCACTTTACCGTTGTGGATCCCGACGCAGAATGCCCCGCCCACAGCGTTGCCGACCACCATATCATTGCCTCCTATCGGGAAGAACACCCTATTCGGCAGGTCGCCAAGCACGTAGACGTTCTCACCTGGGAAATTGAACATGTCCATGTCTCTGCTTTACAGGAAGTCAGTGGGCAGGTGCCCGTTCACCCGGAACCCGCCTTCTTAGCACAAATCCAGGATAAGCTCCGCCAGCGAGAAATGCTCCAGCGCGCAGGGTTTCCCGTCCCCACCTTCCGCGAAGTAAACACGCCCCAGGACCTGCACACCCTGGGCTTCCCCGTCGTGCAAAAACTGCGGTTTGGCGGATATGACGGACGCGGCGTGCGCATCCTGCGTACGCCCGAAGACATCGCCCACGCATTCACTGCCCCCTCCTACATAGAACAATTCATCCACTGTCAGAAAGAACTGGCAATTCTGGTTGCCCGCAATCCACAGGGCGAAGTCCGCACTTACCCCGTTGCCGAAATGGTTTTTCATCCACAGGCAAACCTCCTGGACTATTTGCTCGTACCCGCACGCATCCCGGAAAAAATCGCCCGATTCATCACAGAAATGGCAAAAGATCTGGTGCACCACTTCCGGTACGTGGGCGTCTTGGCAATAGAACTGTTCTGGGATATCCACGACCGAATCTACATCAATGAACTGGCGCCACGCGTCCACAACGCCGGACACTATACACTGGATGCATGCCAGACCAGCCAGTTTGAACAACACCTGCGCGCTATTTGTGATTTTCCCTTAGGCGAGACGACATTACTCGCTCCGGCAATCCTGTTTAATCTGGTGGGAGCACCCCATACATCCGCAGGACAGACCATGTATGAAGGGTTACGTTCGGTACTGGCGGTGCCGGGTGTCCACCTCCACCTGTACGGAAAACGGGTTGTTCGTCCCTACCGGAAAATGGGGCATATTACGATCGTTCACCGCGACATCAAAATGCTGTTTCAATTGTTTCGTGCCGTTCGCAACCGACTGAAAATTTACGCAGAAGAAAAGACTTCTTCGCATACCCCGAATACAGCAAACGCTGAAAGTGCCAAACGACCCGCCCATGCCTGAACCACAACAACACAAGAATCGCCAGCCCTTAGTCGGCATCATCATGGGCAGTGATTCAGACCTGCCCATCATGCAGGATGCCGCGGAAATCCTGGAGCTGGCGCGTGTCCCCTACGAAATCACGATTGTGTCTGCACATCGGACGCCCGACCGCCTCTTCACCTACGGGAAAGAAGCCCGTGCCCGCGGACTGCGCGTCATCATTGCTGGGGCAGGCGGGGCTGCCCACCTTCCCGGAATGATTGCCTCCCTCACCACATTACCCGTCATTGGCGTGCCCATCCGGACTTCCAGCCTTTCCGGACTGGATTCCCTCCTTTCTATTGTTCAAATGCCGGGAGGCGTGCCCGTTGCCACCGTCGCCATTAACAACGCGAAAAATGCGGGTTTGCTGGCTTTGCGCATCCTGTCGGTTTCCGACCCGGACATCGCCGCATTCCTGCATCGCTACCAGGAAAGTATGCGCGCCGCAGTTCTGGATAAAGCCCGACGACTGGAGCAACTGGGTGCACAAGCCTATCTTCAACAACAAACCAAACTGTAAATCGCCACTTCACCCCTCATCTTCGTTTTTAAGGCAAATCCTGCATGCATGGCACAGACTTTTTCGTCTGGAAAGCCCCGTTCTGGCAAACCCCGAACAGTCTATGGAGGGGGGCGGACACTGCCGCCGGTAGTCCAGCGCTTTCTTCGCCGGTATCGCCTAGCCATGATCTGCATGGGGATTGGCGCCCTCACCACAACCTTGCTTTTGCTGGTACCGGTATTCCCCGATGGCAGAAAGCTTTTTGACGACCCCCAGGGTGGTCAGCTCCTCTTCGTCTTTATTCTGGTGCTTTACTTTGTGCTGGTGCTGGTCTATCAGCGCATTTTTCGTCCTTTAGCAGGTTTGATCGCGTTTTTCTACTTGCTGATTGGAATTCGTCTGGGCACGTTCTATATCCGTGTGGGCATGCCCGGGGAATGGCAGGTGTGGCTGGGATTGATACTCGTGTTCATCGGATTGGTCACCACCCTGACTGGCACGTTCCTTTATCCGCGGATTCCTGCCCGGAAACCCCCATCCAGAACCCAAGTCCCATCCAAATCCTCTACTCCATGAAGGGAATTATCTTGGCAGGGGGTAGGGGTACGCGCCTCTACCCCGTTACGCTGGCAGTTTCCAAACATCTGTTGCCTATCTACGACAAACCCATGATTTACTATCCATTGAGCACGCTGATGCTGGCGGGCATCCGCGAAATTCTGCTCATTTCGGATCCGGACTCACTGCCCCTATACCAGAAGTTACTGGGTGATGGCAGTCAGTGGGGAATCTCCCTTTCGTACGCGGTACAGGAGGCGCCACGGGGCGTCGCCGATGCCCTTCGTGTTGGCGCATCCTTTGTGGGCGACGATTCGGTTGCCCTGATCCTGGGCGATAACATTTTTTATGGCAGTCGGCTGGGCAGACAACTGGAACGATGCATTAACCCGGATGGCGCCATCATTTTTGCTTACCGCGTTCAGGATCCCCGTCCTTATGGCGTGGTGGTGTTTGACCAGGCGGGCAACCCCGTAGATCTGGTAGAAAAACCCCGGGAACCCATCTCGTACTATGCAATTCCTGGTCTGTACTTTTACGATCGGCGCGCTATTTCCTTTGCCCAGGAGATTCAGCCGTCGGGTCGTGGCGAGCTGGAAATCACCGATGTCAACCGTAAATATCTGGAAATTGGTAAGTTGCACGTAGAAATCCTGCCACGGGGCACTGCCTGGCTGGACGCCGGAACCTTCGACACACTATTGCGTGCCAGCCAATTCGTGCAAGTCCTGGAAGAACGACAGGGTCTGCGTATTGGGTGCGTGGAAGAAGTCGCCTTTCGCAAAGGGTTCATCACCCGAGAACAGCTCCTGGAATTAGCCAGCCAATACCAGAACAGTCCCTATGGCGCATATCTGCGGCAAATTGCTCAAGAAAAAGCAGAATAGACAGAAACCACAACCCGTATCCATGCACCAGACAGCCCAGAAGATTGAAACGATGGACTTGCTGTCGCAGTACGCGTCCACGAAACCCAGCTGAACCACCTTCGCCACAATGCATATAGAAGGAGCCTTGTTCAGTCAGTATTTCCTTCAGGAGGGGATCCAGAAAACTCAGGATTGGCTGCGCCTGACCGAGGACACCTTAAACCCTTACCGTCAGGCAATCAAAGCCTGGCTGGAACATGCAAAGTCCTCAGCCAACCTCACAGAAGCCGACACCGAACGTGAACTCATTGAGCCCATCCTGAATATTCTTGGCTTCCATTACTTAAAACAGCGGGCAATCAATGAGGCAAGGCAAAATGTGCCCGACTATATCCTGTTCGTCTCTGAGGAGGACAAAGAAAAATTCCGGCGAGCCCCACACCAGGGATGGCACAACGCTGTAGCGATTTTGGAAGCCAAACGATGGGAACGCAATCTTGACCGAAGCGATAAAACCGACCCCTCAGACCCGTCCAACCCCTCCAGCCAGATCCTGCGCTATTTATCAGTAGCTGAGGTGAAGTCAGACGGAAAGGTTCTGTGGGGCATCCTCACCAATGGACGCCTCTGGCGACTCTACTACCACAAAGCCATACCCCGCATAGAAGGCTTTATAGAGTTTGACCTGTGGGCACTCACACACACTGACAGCCCCGAAGCCCAGCATTATTTCAAGGTCTTTTACCTGCTCTTCAGAAAGGAGGCATTTATACCTGTGGCGTGGCGACCCCACTATACCTTCCACCAGATAGCCTTAGAAGAGGGCAAACGATGGGAAAAGCGCGTCACAGAAACCCTCCACGACAAAATCTTCACGGAGATCTTTCCCGAAATTGCCCGGGGATTTATCCACAACGCCCGTCTCAAAGGCAAAACAGTTGATGAGCAATTCATAGAAAAGGTTTACCAGAACACCCTGATTTTCCTCTATCGCCTCCTGTTTCTCCTTTATGCCGAGGACCGGGACCTGCTCCCCGTAAGAGACGAAAGGTATCAGGAATACTCGCTGAGCCGAATCCGAAACGAAATTGCACAAAGAGCTACGAAACAGCTCAGTAAGATTGCCTCTACCTACTACGACCGCCTGAAACACCTCTTCAGGATAATCGGCGAAGGCGACAGAGAACTGGGCATTCCTCCCTATAATGGCGGGCTTTTCAGTTCTGCTGACCACCCCTTCCTGGAAGAGTATGCCGTGCCAGATGCGTTTCTGGTGCCTGCCTTAGACAGGCTCAGTCGCGACTACAGCGAACACCCACCACGCCGAATCAACTATCGGGACCTCTCCGTACGCCAGCTCGGAAGCATCTACGAAGGTCTGCTGGAGTTCAAGCTCAGGGTTGCCGACCAGAACCTCACCATACGCCGACAAAACGGCAGAGAAGTCTACGCACCTGCTAACAACCGGCAAAAAGTATACATACCCAAAGGCGAAGTTTACCTGACGAACGACCGCCGAGAACGCAAAGCCTCCGGCTCGTACTACACGCCCGATTACATCGTGCAATATATTGTCCGGTATACGCTGGAAGTGCATATAACGAAAGCCATAGCAGAGTTTGACGAATGGCGCGCCCTCCTGCAAAAAACCACTTCTAAAACCCAGCTCAAAAAGTGGCTTCAGGACTACAACCTCCAGTTTGACCCCAAAAAATATAACGAGAAAGGCGAAATCATTGGCGAAAAGTCGCTGAACGAATACAAAAACTTTCTGCTGGGCGTCAAAGACCCCGTGAATGCACTCCTCTCCCTGAAGATTCTGGATCCAGCAATGGGAAGTGGGCACTTCCTGGTGGCGGCAGTAGACTATCTGGCAGACCGCATCATGGAAATCCTGCACGAAATTTCCGGAAAAGAATATTTCAAAGGCACTGTATACCAGAGCCCCATAGTGAAGAAACTGCACCAGATACGCCAGAAAATCCTCCTAAGAGCACGACAGGAAGGCTACCAGATAGACGAAAGCAAACTGGAAGACAAAAACCTCATCAAACGCATCATCCTGAAACGATGCATTTACGGCGTAGATGTCAACCCCTTGGCAGTGGAGCTGGCGAAGGTCTCGCTCTGGCTCCACACCTTCACAATAGGCGCCCCCCTCTCCTTCCTGGACCACCACCTCAAGTGCGGTAACGCCCTCATCGGAGCAGACCTGACGGAGGTACGGCGAGTGCTGGCTTCCTCCCTCATGGGGCAGTACTTCGCTCAGGCATTCTCGGTCATAGAGACCGTCCACCAGTTGCAGGAACTGGCAGATGCCGACATCACAGAAGTAGAAGAGAGCGCTCGCCTCTACAGAGAAGTCGCCCAAAAACTCTGTAAGCTCAAAAAAGCGCTGGACCTCTATACCGCTGAATTCTTCACCAAAGAGAAAAGAAAAGCAGAGAGATACAGAGAGTACATATTCACTGGCAACAACCGAAATGCCAACAACAACAGGCGACCGCCCATGCCCTGGGCATGGCACATGATGGAAACCTACGACCCCTTAAAAGTAGTAGAGGGCGAACTGGAAACCTCCAGCGGAACCCAACCCATGAACGAGAGCCAGAAAGAACAACTGAGCCAGCGCCTGCAAATCGCACAGACAAAACACTTCTTCCACTGGGAACTGGAATTCCCCGAAATATGGTACGATAGCAAAGGACAGAGGGTCAATGGCGGTTTTCACATCGTGATGGGGAATCCGCCCTATGTACGAATCCAGGAGATGCGTAGGGCACGCCCCGACGAAGTAGAATACCACAACCTCTTCTACACCACCCCTACTGGCTCCTACGACCTGTATGTGCTCTTCATTGAGAAAGGACTCAGGCTCCTGCATCGCAACGGCATTCTGGGATACATAGTGCCTAACAAATTCACCAAGCTGGATTACGGAGAAAGACTGCGCCACCTCATCACGCCCTATTTGCACGCATTGATAGACTTTGGAGACCATCAGGTCTTTCCCGAGCAAACCACCTACACCGGACTGCTCTTCCTGGACAAAAGGCAGAAAGACAGAGTAAGGATTGCACGGGCACCCCGGCAACTGCACACGACCCTCGCCCATTGGCTCAACCACGCCCAGGAAGAAATGTACGAAGTTGATATCCGACAACTGGGAAGCAAACCATGGATACTCGTGCCCAAAAAAGAGATGGCAATCCTGCACAAGATGGAAAAAAGAAGCATACCACTGGCAAGATGCATAGACAGAATCATCGTAGGTATTCAGACCAGTGCCGATGAGATTTACATCCTGGAGAAGCTGGAGGAGATGCCCGGCTACTACAGAGTTTACTCACGCGCCTCCAGTAAAGAACTGCTCATAGAAAAGGGGGTGGTCAAACCGCTGGTTTCAGGCGAGGATATTGAGCGCTATTATGTAAAAACCTCCAGTAAGCTTCTGCTCTTTCCTTACCGGTTGCTTCCCGAAGGCGGGGCTGAGCTGATTCCCGAAAGCGACTTCAGAACCATGTATCCCAACGCCTGGCAGTACCTGAAAGAACACGAAGAAGCACTACGAAATCGGGAAAGAGGTAAGATGAAAAACCGCCCTAACTGGTACGGATATGTGTATCCCAAGAACTTAGACAAGCACGAACAGCCCAAGCTGGGCGTTCCCCGCCTGTGCAACCGATTAAAAACCTTCTTTGACGAAAGCGGAACCTTCTATTTTGACAATGTGGATGTGAATGGGATTCTGCTGAAAGCGGATTCAGCGCTCTCGCCCTTTTTCCTGCTGGCAGTATTGAACTCAAAGATCATGGATTGGCGCTTTAAAAAGGGAAGCGTTCCTTTTCGGGGAGGGTTTTTCTCTGCCAACAAGCAATTCCTTGAACCTCTACCCATTCCAACCATCAACTTCAATACCCAGGACAAGAAAGAACTGGACAATCTGCTCAACCTTTACCAGCGAGAAGAAATCAGTTTGTTCAAATTCAGGGTTCGCGAACTGCCTCCGGACTCAGCCGTCCTCCATGACCTTTTAGTGCATTTAGCGAGGGAGATGGCACAACTTGCCCACAAAAAACACCTGCTGGAGCGCTTCCTTGCGGGAGAACTGGTACCAGGTAGCCAGGAAAGAATTGCTGTTGTTGAGCTTCTGGAAAAGCACCCTGCCTGGAAAAACAGCCCTTCAGAAACCTTCCAGAAAGAACTGGCGCAAAACCTGACGATACAAACTGCGAAACAATTGCACACTATTGATGACCTAATAGACTACATCGTTTGCCACCTTTACGGACTGACTGACGGGGACACAAAACTCATTCTGTAACAATGTCGTTCACTGAATAGCACAAAGCTGCTACCCGGAATGCCACTTACTTCCGTTGGTGCGCTCGTTTTCCCGTGCCCCACCCGCGTAATAATCCCGCGAATCCAGCGCCCAGAACAACCGCGTGCGCAACAGCCGAAAGTAAGAAAACGAAGGAGGCAGCAGAAGTGGAAAGCGATGATCCGCCAGCCAAACCTCATAAGCGGCTTCGCCCGTCCAGGGATACGCACGGGCATCTATTGTGAGCTGCCAGGAACGATCCGTCTGAACAACTACCTGGACGCGTGCATCGCCAGGCATAACCAGTGGACGTAACGTCAGGTTATGACTGGCTATCGGCGTCAACAAAAAAGCATGTGTATTGGGAGGAAGAATCGGTCCGCCACAGCTCAGGGAATAGGCAGTTGAGCCCGTCGGCGTGGCAATGATCAAACCATCTCCACGATATACACCAATCGTCTCATGATTGGGCAACTGGACATGAATGGTGAGCATATTGGGGGTATTGCCCCGAAAAAAAACCACATCGTTCAGTGCCCAGGGACAGGCAAACCGGCGGATACGAACCCCTTCCTGATTGCTCAGTGCACGAACCTGAAGGATCAGCCGATACGTCAACTGTAACCCTCCACTTTGCAAAAGCCGGATCACCTCCTGGATTTGAGCCGGAGAAAACAAGCTGAGGAAGCCCAGCCGACCGGTATTCACACTGAGTACGGGAATCTGCCGGCGAACCGCTATACACACCGTATCCAGTAACGTTCCATCTCCACCAAAGGAAATGATCATCTGGATGGGAGCAGGCAATGGGATCTGATCACCCGGCTGAGAAGCAATTGTATGAAAAACCTGGTAGCCGGCAATCCCTAAGGCGTTCGCCCACCGGCGCAATACTGCTTGCGAAACAGGATTCTGACGGGCGTACAGCAAAATTGATGCGGGGGGCTTGAGCTGAAACCGCCCAATGGGCTCAGGCAACTGCGAACCACTGGTTGCCATGACAGGTATTCCACTCAGGGGTTCAGATATCGGAGTAATGCCTCGTAACGCTCTTGGTAGAGCTTTTCAATTTCGCCCAGGGAAGTAGTGCTCACAACGGTGTATCCCAGCCGTTCTAAGGTAGCGAGGACACGTCCTGTCTCCTGGCTGTTCAGTTTGATCACGACCTGATATGCCGGTCCTCGTGGGCGAACGTGCAGTCCCCAGATGGCGACACCCTCCGACTCAATCACACGCACCAGATAACTCAGATCATAATCCCTCTGAGGGATACGCAGGACGAGGATACTGCCCTGTTCGTCCAATCCCAGTTCATGGGCGAGCCACTCCAGTAACCGCCAAAGAGTTACTGCTCCACGATAGCCCTGTTCCTGGTCACCCACTGGAATACATGTAATGCGCTCTTTCAAAGCCAGCTGAAGCATATCCACGTAAGGCGTCCCTTCCGGGATCAATGGGATTGGTCGGATTGCCGCCGCCAACCCTCCTACCACGACCGATGCTCCTTCCTGTCTTTCCGATGATTTTTCTGTCCGTGTTTTGCTGAAGGGATCTTGCCGTAAAGCCTCCGACACATAAGCAGAAAATTTTCTCGGAATGGGTTTAGGGCGCTCCCGATCCACTGTCAGGGTTTCCGTAACGGATTGTTGCGATTGGCTTTCTACATCATCACGTGTACGTTGCCCTGGTAAAGCAAAGCGTTCTCTGAACAGGGTAGCACGCCAGCGTGTACGGCCAATCGGCGCTGTTTCCCCACTTGTCTCTCCCCTAACGACTTCTTCAGGCGAAGAGGGAAAAGTCCGGACAGATTCTTTTTCCGCTGCAGAAGCACGCCATCGCTCCCAAAGATAAGCAGCGATTGGCAGGAGGCCCAGCCACCGACCCTCCTTATCTACAATCGGGAAATCTAGAATCTGATAGCGGCGCACAATCTGAATCAGCAAGTAATCGTCTACAGGCAAACGCAATGGCGGAATGGCTTCCACCCGTTCATACACCATGGCTGAGACCAGTTATGAAGTTTTCCGATTGCCGTGGGTCGCACGATTGGAAGTACAGGGTCGGTGAAGCAGATCTTGGCGGCGCAGGAAGTCCTCCATAATGGCGATGAACTGCTCGGGTTGCTCCATCATAGGTGCATGTCCGCATCGGTCTATGAAATGAAGTTCGGAATTGGGCAGGAGCTGATGGAATTCCTCCGCCACTTCTGGAGGGGTGATCCGATCCTGGCGCCCCCAGATCAAACAGACAGGTTGCTGAATTGCAGGGAGTTCATGCCGAAGATTGGAACGCATTGCCGAACGACTGAAAGAGATAATCCGCAGGGCAGACTCACGATTGTTCACCGCTTCATACACTTCCTGTACCAGCTCGTCCGTAACGAAAGAGGGGTCATAAAAGGTCATTTGTGCCCGTTCACGAATGAACTGATAATCGTTTCGTCGGGGATACTCCGTACCCAAGGTCCGTTCGTAAAGCCCGGAGCTGCCCGTTAAAATCAATGCCCGGGTATGCTCAGGATAGCGCAGGGCGTAGAGGAGTGCGATGTGTCCACCCAGCGAATTGCCGATCAATACCACGGGCGGCAGGTTCAATTGTGCCAGAAAATCGTGGATGTAGTTCACCAGACCTTCCACGGTGGCTTCCTTCAAAGGCATACTGTAAATGGGCAAAAGGGGTACATACACAGAGGCGCATCGGCTGAAGTATTCAACCAGGGGTGCAAAGTTGCTGAGCGAGCCAAAGAGCCCGTGCAGGAAAACGAGGTGTGGCTCGCCAACACCCTGATGGATATAGCGATAGGGACCCAGTTCTTTCTGGAGGGGTGCCAGGTCGCCCGCCGACAACGTCACCCGAACAGGAGGTGTCGCCATTTGCCTGGGTTTACTCAGTTACCCGTTGAAAAGGGATGCGCTTCTCCTAAGCCAAAAGACAGGGCTCCTTTACAACATAACGATGGAAAGCATGGTGTTGTTTCCCGGAGCATATTGCGTACAGTTTGTTCAGGCTTTTTTAATTTTGACGCGCTGGATGCGCGTGTCGGTTGCTTCCAGGATTTCTATTTCGTAGCCATCTAAGGTGAGGGTTGTGCCCGGTGGTGGGATCATCCCGGTTTTGTAGAGGATGTAACCTGCAAGGGTTTCGTATTCTTCGCGTTCAGGGATTGCCAGGTCAAATTCCTGGTTGAGCACATCAATGCGTTCGCGCGCACTGGCAATGATTGTCCCATCGCTGAGGACGCGCACGTCGGGTGCCCGATCCTCTTCATCACTGTATCCGGTCAGCTCCCGGAAGATGTCTTTGAGGGTGATGACGCCAGCGGTTGCCCCGTATTCGTCTACGACCCAGGCAATCCCCCGACGTTCTTCCAGAAGTTTTTCCAGTGCTTTCAGGAGGGGGGTACTCTCTGTTACGACCGGGATTTGCATCAGGACAGCCGACACCGACGAAAACTCCTTCAACATAGAAAACAGGTGGATATACCCCACTACATGATCAATGTTGTCGCGGTACACGAGAATGCGTGCTTTGCGCGACTGGATAAAGGTTTCACGAATTTGATCAGGGGTTGCATCATAGGGCACAGCAACCAGGTCGGTACGGGGCGTCAGACAATCGCGAACCCGTTTTTTGATCAGCCGAAAGAAACGCTGAACCAGCAGGTGCCACCACGTACTCTTGCTTTGCGTTCGGGTGAACATACGGAAGATCATGGCTTCAATTTCGGAGAAAGAAAAGATTTTCAGGGTTTTGCGGTTTTTCCGCCGCGGTCCACTCAAAATCCAAACTATGGGTTGCGTCAACAGGCTGAATGGATACAGGATGTAGGACGCCCATCGCAGCCATTGCCAGCTGTAAATGTATCCCAATTGCTTAGGCAGGTACTCGCTCAGCAGAACGACAATGATGGTTGCACTAATGGTCTCTATGATGAGTGTTTCCCATTCGGTAAAATCCTGGAGCCAGGGCGCGAGAATCTCTGCCCATAGCAAAGAAAATCCCACCAGAACGATGTTGTTGCCAATCAAAACGGTAAGCAAAAACCGAGAAGGATACACGACTTGCGTCTTGAGCCATTTTCTCAGAGGGTGCCGATCAAACGCAATCCACAACTCAGGACGCGATGAGGAGATAAATGCCATTTCACTACCAGAAAACAAAAATGACAGAAACAAACAGAGGAGACTTGCCAGGAGCAAAGTGAGCAATTCCAGGATCATGGATTAGCCTGTTCCTTTGCATGATGAGCAGTGGAAGGAAGTGTGTATTCAGGCAAGCGAAGCGTGCCACGCGGCTGCTTGATCTTATAGTTTTTAAGGAGCCAGTCTGATTCAAAGCCTTCACCCTCAATAACCCCATCGGCTGTGCGGAGTCGGACGTGCGTATAAGAGTAGATTTTGTCTGCCTGTTTATCGGCAATGAGTTCTTCGGTATCCAGCCGCTCACCCTTGTCGTTAAGGAAGACCACGTGCCCGCGCGCAATCATTTTCTGGTGGTCTGGAAGAAGAACGCCGTAACGTGCAGTGAGGAACCCTGCCAATCCACCCGTATCATAATAAAGGTACAGATGAAAACCTTCGGGGAATTCAATGATCAGTCCTGTGGGCGTTTCTTTTCTGGTTACGGTTTGCGCCAGCAGTCGGAAGCGCATTCTTCCTTCCTCGTAGAATATTGCTTCAATGTGCTGTGCCCGATCTAAAAGGTACTCTTCGGCAAGAGGTGGCGGTCCCGCCACATCCTTAGCGTTGGGCAATTCGTCTCTGACTGTACAGTCTGTGCTCAAAATCAGGACACTCGCCGTCAAGGTCAATGGTAGAAGCGCACGCGTGTAGATCGGTTGATCCAGCATTTGACCGTGTAGGTATCGCCTTCTTTGAGCAAATGGAAGAAGCCTTCCTCTTTGGAGGGTGTATGGGGCTTTGCCCGTGCAATTCGTTGAATTGCTTGCTCGCGCACCGAAGGGTCCACCTCCATGGCTTTCTGGTACATATCTATAGCGAGCCAGTACACGGCTTTGGCATCCAGATTCTCTTTGCACATTGTAGAAGACATGCTATAGAGATCGCCAATAAAAAGGTAGGCAAGTCCAAACGAAGGATGGATACGCAGGCTTTTTTCTGCCAGTTGACGTGCCCGCGGGAAATTCCGGAGGCACTGGTAGGTCCACTGGGCAGCCTGCAGGTAGATTTTGGCTTGCTGGACTGTGTCCTGCACATAAGGTACGGCTTGTTCTAAGGTTGCGATGGCTTCCTGGCATTGTTTGTGCTCGTAGAGTACCCGGGCAAGCGCAATGCCTGCACTGGCATCGTGGAGCGAATCCAGCAGAATGCGTGCTGCGCGCTGGAACAATTCAGTATTGGTACATTGACCGGCACGCAGGAGACTATAGATTTGCTTCCACAGGGTAAGAGAGGGGTGTTTACGACTTGCCAGCTGTTTGTCCAGCTGATTGGTGAGTGTCTGGCAATCCTGGATGAGTTTTTCTTTGAGGATCATGGATTGGATTTGCTCTTCCACAGACGCATAGTACTTGCCGTAATTGCCATTGCGATTGGCTTCTATTACGGAAAGAGCGAGCAAATAGTAATGGAGTACGGAATCTGCGGGCAGCTGGTTGGCTTTCCACAGGGTAAGTGCTGACCACATAAGAATTGGTAGCACGGAATAGGAGGTCTTGGCTTGCATAAGCCGGATGGAGCGGGTTGCTTCCCGGTAGATCGGTTCTGGCTGTTGTCGCCGGTACCGGTAGAGGTAATAGGCTTTGAGTCCGGCAACGTGCCCAGGATCTCCGAACAATTCCTGGGGGAAGCAGCGCGTTCGCGTATCCAGGATAAGCAGAATGGTATCAACATATGCCTGTTTCTTTTGCTCATCGGTAGTTTGACTGATGAGATGCTCAAAGATCTGGATGCCACCCTGAAGAGGTCGGCGTTGCACACACGGTGCATTGTAAAAGACATAACGCCAATAGGGTAGTGCCTCCTCATACTTCTTCTCCTGCATAAAGGAGTAGTAGATGGAGAGATTCTGACGTGTTTTGAGGGAGTCGGGTCCCCATCGGGAGGATGTCCTTATAGTCTGTGCCTGCATGCTGGGAACACCCAGTGCGAACACCCCGATGAGGCTACCAACAACCACCTGATATAAACCACCAGAGAGTTTGTGGGTCTGCGCAACGAGCCACTTACGCATGTTTATTCGTATTTAGGTCGGAGGAACCATTGCTCGCGCAGCTGAAAAGTGAGCCCTGCCGTGGCATTCCACCACTGGATTGAAGGATGGTTTTTCTGAAAGTTACTTCCTGTAAGCAGGCGGACATGGATACTCCAGATTCCGTTATTCTTTTCCCAGCTCTTAGCAAAATTTATGCCAAACCAGGTAAAAGAACGGGCATAGTCGGGCAAATGAGAAAATTGTCCGGAGCCAATAAGGAGACCGGCGGTCCACACGGGCTGAGCCCCGTGCTTCTTTGAATTTTTTCCCTGCCAGGTCCAGGTAATTCGTCCCATCCACCATTGGGGATGCACACTCAGGTACATGGTGAGTGCACCGTGCATTGGATGCCAGCCCACCCAGAAATTGCCAGTCCATTGTGTAGATATCAATCCGGTATTCCGGAGTGTATCGTGCTGGCTCAAGATTGTATCCAGTACCTGGTCTTTCCAGGTAATCAGCCGGACCTCCTGGTTGACACGCCAGATCAAAATTGGTAAAACGATGCCGCCACCCACTGCCCACTGTGTTCTGGCAATACCCAGAAAAACCGGAAGACGCATTGTTCGGATCAGCTGTTGTTGGTGGATGAGGTAGGTGAGTTGTCCTGGTGTTTTGGGATGGCGCCGAAACGTGTCAATTTGTATTGCTGTCTCATAGGTGATGCCCGTTGCAAGCATTCCCTGCCAGGGCTCCCGAATATATCCCGTTAGCATAGAAGCGAATCGTGTGGTTCGCTGGTGAGTACGCCAAACATACCGGGCTTGCTCGGTTTGCCAGAAATAAGTTGCGTCTCGGGCATTGCCCGGCATAATCGCGAAGCTGGCGGCCAAAAAGCGTGTTGGCGGAAACGCAAGGGTTAAGCCAACCGGCTGAAGAAGCCACTCCGTATACTGAATCGTATCCCAGCGCATAGTCAGGTAGCCAGTCTGAAATGCCCCGGCGATCCGTGCTTCGTGTTTCTGAAGAATTGCAATTGGCAATGCAGGCTGAATCTGGTCTGTGCGCAATGGTGGGAGCCAGATCGTAGCCACTGCCAGCCAACCATCTTGTTCAGCCGAAGGATAATCACCTGCAGGGAACAACGGTGTCTGCCCCCATAGAAACACAAACACAGCACTCAGTCCTGGGAACACACCCCTACAGGTGAACCTCCAGGTCATGAAGACAAACCTGGCAAATCCGATACAGATCCTGTGTGGAAATCCAGTGCAGCGATCCATCCTGCCAGTGCTTCCAGCACAAAAAAAGGACGCCATAACCATTGAACGGGACATGGCGCATAGAGCGTTTGAAGATATGGCTCTAACCAGGGACGCACAACAAGCGCATCCCCACCAGCAAACACAACAAGGCATTGATCCGCATCCTGTACTGCTTTCAGGAATTGTTCAATGAGTTTCTGGATTTCGGCAAGGTATCCCGTCAGAATTCCAGCACTGATGGCTGCCTGTGTATTCCCTCCATACCAGTGTTTTTCCAGCCGAGCATACGTTTCCAGGAGTGCAGGTAAAGTCATCTGGGGCAATTTTCCTGTGTGTCCAGCCAGGGCGTGGGTTCGCAGTCGGATACCCGGCGAAATGGTACCCCCACGAACCGTGCCCTTGGGGTCTATCCAGACCGTCGTCAGTGCACTGCCCATCAGGCAGACAAGTGCTGGTACCTTCCACTGATGCCAAGCCCAGGTAATTGCGATCCATCGGTCGGAACCCATCCCCGCAGGACGTACACTCCCCAAATACGGGATGCGACCCTCTGGAAACTGTGTAAACCTTGTGGCAACCCACCGATGTAATGGATCTTCAGGAGCACGAACGGAAATCCACCAGGCAGGTCCCTTCCACATACGTATCCATGGGGGAATTTCATACAAAAACGAAGTTTGCCGGACGAGATGCCCCCCAACCGCAATCCCTGCCTTCACTGCATAGTTTCCTAGGTCAAGCACCAGATACTGATCCGCCTGCACCATTCCGTCTTATACCCTGCGCGTCATCCCAGCACTCCGCAAACTAAATTATTCCCATTTCCTGAACAACACGCAGGACACGGCGAACATGCTCTGCCGAAGCATGCACCTGCCTTAACTCATCCTCAGAGAGCTTCAACTCCACGACACGCTCCACACCTTGTCCGCCCAAAATCACCGGTACACCCATGTACAAATCCTGAATCCCATACTCACCGCGCACATATGCACACGCTGGTAAAAAGCGGCGCTTATCCTTGATGATGGCTTCCACCATCAACGCTACTGACGCACCCGGGGCATACCAGGCGGACACCCCCAGATAATTCACGATTTCGCCTCCGCCAAACCGCGTGCGCTCCACAATCTTCTGAATGGTTTCCTCGTCCAGGAACTCTGTCACGGGCACGCCACACACCGTCGTATACCTGGGCAAAGGAACCATGGAATCCCCGTGCCCACCCATCAACATCGCCTGTACATCCTCTGGCGAAACGCCCACAGCCTCAGCAATGAATGTCCGATAGCGCGCCACATCCAGAACACCTGCCATACCCACAACACGCTCTGGCTCAAACCCACTGACTTTCCATGCCGTATACGTCATGACATCCAGCGGGTTGGACACCACCAGCAAAATTGCATCTGGGGCGACTGCCACGACCCGTTCCGTAACCTCCTTCACGATCTTTGCGTTGGTTCGGACCAGGTCATCCCGGGACATACCCGGACGCCTTGGCACACCCGATGTAATCACAACCAGTTGCGCCCCTTCCACTGCCGAATAGTCATTGGTTACCCCCCACACTTTCGTGGCAAAGCCATGGACAGGTCCAGACTCCCAGATATCCAGAGCTTTCCCTTCAGCAACACCTTCTTTAATGTCCAGCAAGACCACTTCCGACACAATATCCTGCTGTGCAACGGCTAAAGCAACGGTCGCGCCCACATTGCCTGCCCCAATAATTGCAACCTTGCCTGGCATGAGCTTGCGGATTTGGGATTCGTTTGTATTTTGAGATTAAGGTAGGAGACATTTTGTGATTTTTTTTCGTGGGCTGGGGCTGGGGGCTGGGTCGGGG
>JALWYU010000024.1 GCA_026992635.1 Bacteroidota bacterium
TGGGTGAGGAGGGCAGGTTGATGCGAACGAGGGCATCGCGCAGGTCTGCGGTTCCGCCGGCGTTGGACAGGGTGACGGCGCGTTTCCGGATTCGCACCTGGATACCCTGGATAATAGCGGTGGCAGGGATGGAGAGTCCGAAGTTCTGTGCGCGCAGGATTGTGGTGGTTTGTCCGATCAGGAACATGCCCTGGCTTTGGGTGAGGTTGGCTCCGTCGGGGAGGAGCAGTGCGTCGGGAGCGCCTGTCCAGGCGGCGCCGGTTCCGGTTTGAGTCCAGGTGGCGGCACTGCGCGTTTGGGTGAGCTGGGCATGGAGGATTGGGAGTGTCAGGATAGTGGTGAGGAGGGTGGTGGCAAGGGTTTGGCGTGGGGTTGTTGTCCTATCCGCCAGCATGGCAGTAGGATTTTGTGTGTGTGTGGTTTTGGGGGGTGAGGTGCGTGTAAGAGAGGAGAGAGAAAGAGAGAGGTGGGTTGGGTGGCTTTCTATATTGAAGACGCAAATTGGGTGGGAAAGGTTGCACGGTTGTTTTGGCATTCCGAACAGTTTTATTCTTCTTATTTTCAGTGGATTTTTGCCTGGGGTGGGAGGGTGGAGTGGAAATTGTTTGGCATGCCCTATATTATTTGTTAAAGGGGAGGCGTGCCGGGCTGGGTGTGGTTGCTGATTGGGGGACTTTTCGGAAGCCAGGGCAAAGCAGAAAAATCTGGTTGGGGACGATGCGGTGGTTCGGGTTTGGTGTGCGTGTTCGGATGTGTGGCGTGCTGGTGGTTGCCAGTGGGTTGTGGTGGGCGACCCTCTGGGCACAAAACATAGGGATTGGGACGACGCACCCCCATCCTACAGCACTGGTGGAAATGCGGGATACGGGTCGGGGTATGCTGATTCCGCGCCTGACCACTGTTCAGCGGGACGCGATAGATTCGCCTGCCCATGGCTTGATCATCCTGAATATAGACTCGTTTTGCTTAGAGATGTACGATACGGTGACGAGTCGGTGGTATCCGATTTCGTGTCCGCGCCGGTGTCTGGTGCCACGGTGTGTTCCTCGTCTGCGGGGTGCGCTCTACGTTTGTGCAGGGGATACGGTGGTGTATACGGTTGAGGGGTGTGGGCTGGCGGATTTAGAGTGGGTGGTTCCCCCGGGGTGGACGATCGTAAGTGGGCAGGGCACGGATACGCTGGTAGTGGTGGCGGACACTACGGATGGGCAAGTAGCGGTTCGTGCCTGTAATGTATGCGGGTGTGGCAGGCGGAGTGTACTGTCGGTGGTTGCGGACTCCTGCCAGTTGTTTTGTCTTGCGGTGGGTGGAAGCAACGATGATTATGGACGGTCGGTGATTCCGACGGTGGATGGCGGGTATGCTATTGCGGGGTGGACGTACTCGTTTGGTCAGGGCAACCGGGAGGCATACATTTTGAAGCTGGATGCCTTTGGCAATTTGCAGTGGACGCGAACGGTAGGTGGTGCGAACGACGATGGTGCCCGGGCGATTATTCAGACTGTAGATGGGGGGTATCTGGTTGTGGGAGGCACGCAGTCGTTTGGACAGGGCAGCTGGGATGTTTATGTGGTGAAGCTGGATGCGAATGGAAATGTTCAGTGGATGCGGACGATTGGCGGGAGTTTCAGTGATGGCGGGTTTGGCGTGGTTCAGACTGCGGATGGGGGGTATGTGGTCGCGGGTCGGACGTTTTCGTTTGGGCAAGGGGGTTGGGATGTGTACGTGGTCAGGCTGGATGCAATGGGGAATGTTCAGTGGACGAGGACGATAGGTGGTGCAGGTAACGAAGAAGGCATTGCCATTGTACAGACGATGGATGGAGGCTTTGCCATAGCGGGTTTAACGAGTTCGTTTGGCAATGGCAGTTACGACATGTATCTGGTGAAGCTGGATGCGATGGGGAATGTTCAGTGGACGCGGACGGTTGGGGGTTCGGGTTGGGATGGTGCTTGGTCGGTGGTTCAGACGAAGGATGGGGGGTATGCTTTAGCGGGCGTGACGAGTTCGTTTGGCTCAGGGGCTTCCGATGTGTATGTGGCGAAGCTGGATGGCAGTGGGAATTTGCAGTGGGCGAAGGCGATAGGCGGGCTTGCCGATGATGGTGGTCGCATGATAATTCAGACTACGGATGGAGGGTATCTGGTTGTGGGGATTACGCGGTCGTTTGGTCAGGGCGGCTGGGATGTCTATGTGGTGAAGCTGGATGGCAGTGGGAATTTGCAGTGGACGCGGACGGTTGGTGGGTCCAGTGATGATCTGGGCAGGGCGGTTGTTGAGGGTGGGGATGGCAGGTATATGGTTGTGGGGTGGACGCGTTCGTTTGGACAGGGGAATCTGGATGTGTACGTTGTTCGGCTGGATGCAATGGGGAATGTTCAGACGTGTCCTGGTGGTTGTCAGTCGGGTATGGGTGGATGGGTGGTGTCTGGCGGTGGGATTGGAAGTGGTGGGGTCAGTGGGTCTGGCGGTCAGGTGGGTACGGGCGGGTTTGTGGGTTCGGGCGGTGTGGTTACGCATGTTTGTCCGTAGGATTTTTGCCGGGCGATTGCATAAATTGCTTGTTTTAAGTAATTTTTGGTTATTGATTCTGGCGGTAAGCGACATGGTTATTTTTCGGGTTCTGGGATAAGAAGTTCATTTTGAGGCAACCTTTTTTGAATTTTTGACGTCCCTATATTAGGATAGGGAGGCAGAGGCTGTCAGTCAGGAAAAGGGGAGTGGCATGGTGCAGGGTTTGGTGAGGTGGTTCAGTGTGCTGGCAGGTGGGTTGCTGGTCGTGGTTCATGGTGTTCGTGCGACGGATTGCCCTGATGCGCCCTATAGTTCGCCAACCTGTCCATGTGTGGGTCCGCCGGTCAGTGATGGCATGGTGTTGAATGGTGGTGTCTGGTGTTTCAATGGTGGGGATGACACGCTCTCTAACGTGATTTTGCAGAATGGTGCGGTATTGATTGTGTGCGATGACGTTACGCTGTATAATGTCAGTGTGAACAATGGGAGCACTTTGGTGATTGGGTCGGGGGTCAGTGTGGTGGTTGGAGGCAGTGGGACGTGGTCCGTCAATGGAACAATTGTCAATTACGGGAGTTTAACCCTGACGGTTCCTACCAATATTGCTTCGGGTGGTGCATTTTTCAATGGCGGTTATGTGCAGGCGCTTGAGCCGCTGACCATCAATTCGCTGTCGGGTTATGTGGGTTTGCCGGGCAGTCAGATGACGGGTGCTCAGATTACGGTCACGGTGTTGGCGCAATGTGGGATTTGCCTGCACGATGCGTCGGTTCAGGTGGGTTGTTTGACCAATGGGGGTGCGACGCCCTCGGTGTGTGTGGATACGGGTGCACAGGCACCGGGCTGCCTCCAGATAGACAGCTGTGTGAATTTGACCGGTCAATTAAGTGGCGATACGGTGTATGTTTGTGGAGAGGGTGCGGCGCAGGTTGATTCACAGTATTTGGGGAATGCCATTGTGGATACTTCCTGTGAGTGTGCTGTGCCGTTTTTATCGGGTCCGGTTTTGCGTTTGTTGGTACGTGGTGAGGGGTTGGGCTGGTGGTTGACGTGGGAATGGCTTGTGGTTCCCGAGGTGGCAGTGGCATTTTACCGGGTGTGGCGCTATGCAGTATCTGGTTCGGGTGTTGTGGACAGTGAAGGGGATCTACCGTGGGAGGTGTGTGCTCAGACCGATCAGGTAGAGTTTCTGGATGATGCCCGGTGTTTACAGGGATGTTTTTATCGGGTGGAGGCCTGGTTAGCCAATGGGCAATCGGTGTATTCCAACGTTGTGTATGTGCGTGGTTGGGGGCGGTGGTTTGTCTGGGTGGTGGGTGAGCGGTTGGTTCCGGATTTGATGTGTTTGAGTTCGGGGTGCAGGATTCGTGTGTGGAGTGTAGATGGTCGCGAGGTAGGAGAGATTTCTTTGCATGAAGGTTTGGCGCTCAGTGCGGTGTTTCCGCGGGTGGCACAGGGTGTTTACCTTGTGGAGGTGCTGGCAGGATGGATGGGTGCAGAGAGGCGTGAGGATGCGGTGGGCAAGTCCCTTTATGTGGAATGAGGCAGACATTTTTTCGTTGAGTGGAACTTTTTGGGTGCTTCTGTCTGTTTTTGGAAATGAGGTGAGAGGTTTGCGACCCGGTAGCTCAGCTGGTCAGAGCACCGCCCTTTTAAGGCGGGGGTCCTGGGTTCGACTCCCAGCCGGGTCACTGGCTGTTATGCGGGGAGGTGGGGCAGGCAAGGGTCAGAGGGTGTAAGCAGGAGTGGGCGAGCCTGATTTTTTGAACGGGAGAAGCAGGGTGTTTGGGAGGGGCTCGTACGTGCGTGTGTGTGCATACGAGTCTTTTGGGCAGGTGTGTACGTCCTGTGGGTGTCAGACAACGGTGTATGCTGTATGTTGTAGAAAAAAGTGGGGGAAATGGGCGGTATGATTCAGTGGGGAAGCCGGCGTGTCCGTGTTGGTGCCGATCCCACCTACTTTCCCTATTCGGAAGAGGACCTGAACGTGATGTTTCGTGCGGTGGGTGTGGCATCCTGGGAGGATCTGCTCCAGAAGGTTTTGCCGGAATCGCTTCGGTCCGTAGCGTTGCCTCCTGTGGATTTGCCCGACCCGATTTCTGAGGTGGATCTGGTTCGGGAGCTGGAGGAATATGCACGGAAGAATTTTGTGGGAGTCCCGTGGCTGGGTATGGGTTTTTTCCGCAGCTGGATGCCGTCGGTCATTCGCAAGATGGTCTGGGAAAATCCCAACTGGTACACGCAGTATACGCCGTATCAGGCGGAGATTTCGCAAGGACGCTTAGAAGCGCTGTTGTTGTTTCAGACGCTGGTGGCTGATCTGACGGGTATGGAAATTGCCAATGCCTCGTTGCTGGATGGGGCAACTGCCTTAGTAGAAGGGGTGTTAATGCTGTTGCGCGTTCGGAAGCGAGTGGTTCGTCGTCCGGTGCACAATCGGATTGCAATCGTAGGTGATCTGTATCCGCACTACTGGAATGTATTGCGTGGTCGGGCAGACCCTGTAGGGATTCAATTGATGCGTGTGCCAGTAGAGTACTGGCGGTCGCTACCCTGGGATCAAATTGATGGGATTGTGGTGCAGGTGCCGGATGGGTCCGGCGGACTGCCAGCGGAGTTTCCGGAGGTGGTTCGGACGGCTTCGGAACAGGGCGTACTGTCTGTGGTGGTTGCCGATCCCTTGGCGTTGCTCTTAGTGGAGGCGCCCGGTAAGTGGGGTGCCGATTTTGTGGTGGGTACGCTGCAGCGGTTTGGGTTGCCCTTAGGTGCGGGCGGTCCGCATCCCGGGTTTCTTGCCACGCGCCAGGCGTATGTTCGTCAGTTACCGGGCAGACTCATTGGGGTGTCTCGCGATCGCTTAGGACGGATTGCCTATCGGATGGCGTTACAAACGCGGGAGCAGCACATTCGTCGGGAACGCGCCACCTCCAACATCTGTACAGCGCAATCGCTTCCGGCAATTGTCAGTGCCCTGTTTGCCGTGTACCATGGCGAAGAGGGTTTAAAGGCGATTGCCCGGCATGTGCATCAATGTGCTTTGACGCTATACCGAACGCTGAAACAATGGGGGTTTAGGGTAGGTTCCGATGTCTTTTTTGACACCGTATGGATTGATGTAGAGGACCGTGAACATGCCTATGTCATTGAACAGGAGGCACGCATGTCGGGTCACTGGATACGTCGTGAGGATTCCCGCCTGTTTTTCTCGTGTGATGAACGGACTTCCTTAGAGGAGATTCAGGAATTGCTCCGTGTGCTCAGGTCGTTTGTTTCCACGGGAGGGTCGGAACACCTGCGTCTGCCCACCGCTTTGGAACCCTATTCGGAAGAACACTTGCCGGTGTGGCGCCGGGATCCCTCTACGCGTGTCTTAAACCATCCGGTATTCCATGGGCTGCGCGGTGAGTTGCGCACGATGCGTTACATCCGCTATTTAGAGAAGCGCGACCTCTCCATGACGGAAACCATGATTCCACTGGGTTCGTGTACCATGAAGTTGAACCGAACGGTTACGCTGTACGGCTTGGGATTGCGCAGTTTTGAGGATATCCATCCGTTTGGTCCTCCCGAGAGTATGGAGGGCTTTCTCCGCCTGATGAAAGACCTGGAAGATATGCTCTGCGCCATTACAGGGATGGATGCCTTTACGTTCATGCCGGCGTCTGGGGCAATGGGTGAGCTGACCGCCCTCCTGGTTTTTCGCGCGTACTTTGTGAGTCGGGGTGAGTCGCATCGGCGTGTGCTGATCATTCCATCGTCTGCCCATGGGACGAATCCCGCCTCAGCGGTTCAGGCAGGCTATGAATTACGTGTGGTGCGCACGCGTGGGGATGGTGCCATTGACCTGAACCACCTGGACCAGATCCTGCAAGAAGTTGGCGATCGCTTAGCAGGCATCATGATCACTTATCCGTCTACCCATGGCGTCTTTGAAGATACGCTATTGCCCGTCATTGAAAAAATCCATGCGCATGGTGGACTGGTCTACTTAGATGGCGCCAACATGAACGCTATGCTGGGCATAATCCAGCCAGGTAAGTTGGGCGTGGATGCCTGCCACCTCAACCTGCACAAAACATTTGGGATTCCTCATGGGGGAGGTGGTCCGGGTGTGGGTCCGGTAGGCGTCCGTGCGCACCTGAAAAAATTCCTGCCAGCCCATCCACTGGGTATCTCTGACGGTAATCCCGCTGGTATCCCTGCCGTTCAGGGTTCGCCCTGGGGAAACGGAATCCTCTCACTGATCTCATGGGCGTACATCCGGTTGCTGGGTGCATCAGGCTTACTACGCGTAGCGTTACAGGCAATCTTAAACGCCAACTATTTGCGTGTCCATCTGGAAAAGGCATTTCCTGTCGTGTACACAGGCGATCAGGGATTTGTCGCCCACGAATTCCTGCTGGACTTCCGCCAGTACAAAACCCGGCTCAACATAGACAGTATGGACATTGCCAAGCGCCTGATTGACTTCAGTATCCACGCGCCCACGGTGTCTTTCCCGGTACCGGGCACCATGATGATTGAACCCACGGAAACCGAACCCCTCAGCGAACTGAACCGATTCATCCAGGCAATGTACACCATCCGCCAGGAACTGGATACCATCAGCCAAACGCCCAACCTACTCAAGGACAATCCCATCAAGATGGCACCCCACCCTGTAGAGGAGCTGGTCGGCGACTGGCACCATCCCTATACGCGGGAGCAGGCTGTGTATCCGGCTGACTACCTTCGTCAGCGGAAATTCTGGTCGCCCGTGGCACGAATAGACGATGCTTGGGGGGATCGCAACCTGAACTGTCGTCTGCCCGAGGAAGCCATCCAGTCCTTCTTGACGTCAGAACCGCCTGTCCAGGAGGAAAATCCAGTACGTGCCCAACGGGAAACGTGGTCGGGCGCCAGGGTGCACGCGTCATAAGTAAGGGGGGTGGAGAGGCGGGGGGAAGGG
>JALWYU010000025.1 GCA_026992635.1 Bacteroidota bacterium
CCCCCCAACCCACCCACAAAAACCAACCTCTATTCCACAACCACCTTCCCAACCGGCTCCCCGTCAAACGTAATCCGCAACGGTACCGCCGACCCCGCCGGCGACACCCGTACATATCCCTGCATCTCCTGGTGGAGTGCCGAGCAGAAGTCCGTGCAGTAGAAGGGGTAGATACCCGGTTGCTTGGGTTCCCAGACCACCGTCTCTGTCTGACCAGGCATCACCAGCACCTCCGAAGTATTCGCACCCATAATGGCGAACCCATGCGGAATGTCAAAGTCCTGTTCCAGATTGGTAACGTGGAAGTACACCTTATCGCCCACCTTGATCCCTTCTATGTTGTCAGGCTTGAAGTGCGAGCGAATCATCGTCATATAGATGTGCACTTCCCGACCCCTGCGCACAATCTTGACTTCGTCTTCACTCTTCGTAGCGTGCGGGTGTTGGTTTTCTTCCAGTTTATAAATCTTGGCTACTCGGTCAATGATCTTCTCGGCAGGAATCCCTGCCGCATAGTGGGGCTCACCCATCGTGGGAAAATCCAGCAGCATCACCATCTTCTTACCGCTGATGTCAAAGAGCTGGGCAGACTGGCAGAGCTCAGGTCCTGTCGGCAAATACCGGTCCTTGGTGATTTTATTCATTGCTACTAAGTACTTACCAAAGGGCTTGCGTGAATTCCCGCCGGGAATCATCAGGTGACCCACAGAATAGTAAACCGGGTGCCGGTCAACAACCTGCCACGTGCCCAGCTCCCATTTGATCACTTCTGACGAGATAAAGCAGGAGGTATATGCATAGCCTTTCCCGTCAAATTCCGTGTGCAGCGGACCCAAACACGCGTTTTTGACCACACCCGCCACCACCGCATTGTAGTCCAGGACAGGCACACCATACACCGTATCCACAAAGCGTTTCTCTTCAATGGCTTTCAGCATCTTGCTGAACGAGTGCACCGTCAAGTCGGCTGACAACTTCCCGTTCCCAACAATGTATTCGCCGCTCGGATCCACATCGCATCCGTGCGGCGATTTGGGCGTGGGCAGAAAATACACTGCACCCGGCACTTCCGTCGGCTCAACCACCGTAACTTCCGTAATCCATTCCGTGTAGGCAGTTTGTGTCCTTTCATCGTAAATATTGTGGGCAGCGCGCACCTTCATCTTTCTTCCACCACCATTCTTGACGTATTCTTCTATTTTCTTCCAGTTGATGGCGACAATAAAGTCCTTATCATTTTGGGAAGCATTGACTTCCAGGAAGGTATTCGCTTCCTCCGTATTGTATGAGGTGAAGAAGAACCACCCATGGCTCTTACCCCTGCCAGGATGCGCCAGATCATAGTTAAAACCAGGCAACAACACCTGAAAAGCAATGCTCATCCTCCCTGTCTCCGGATCTACGCGAACAAACGTCGCCGCACCCTTAAAGTTACCCTTCATGGAATCCAGCGGAATATCACGCTGAGGAACAGGCACGGCAAACCGCGTGTTCGCCACCACATACTCCGTATTCTCCGTCACAAACGCCGACGCATGATTCCCCGCCGAATTGGGGATCTCAATGATCTCTACCGTTTCAAAATAACGCAGGTCAATCCGCGCAATCCTGGGTGTGTTGTTATCGTTCACAAATACCCACCTCCCATCCAGCTCTCCATTCGTCTGAGAAATATCCGGGTGGTGCAGATCACCCCAGGGCACAAACCCATGGCTCGTCATGCACATCGCCTTCGTCTCCTCATTGAGACACCAGCCCTTTTCTGCATCTACTGAAAACACCGGTATGATCTTGAACAGGCGACCCGACGGCAAACCATACACACTCAACTGACCACTGAACCCACCCGAAATAAACGCATAAAACTCATCCCACTCACCCGGAGGAACATACACTCGCGAAGCAATTGAGGATTGATCCAGCACGCCCGACACCTGCTCGCTCTCCTCAGCACGCTGGCAACCCGTCAAGCCCAGCAACCCAGCACCACCAACGACAACCCCCAAACCAACACCAGCAACCAACCCCAGCCGACCAGCAACCAACCCACGAAACCCTGACCACCACATGGCTCCTTGAATTTAAAAATTTTGTACACCTTGCCCCCCCAACCCCATTAACTTTGACTGTCAATTTGCCGCAAGTACTCAAGTACAGCACGCGCCTCCTCTACCGTCAACCCCTGATTCGCCATCACCGCCCCATTATGCTCAATCACCAATTGCTTCGCAATGGGATCTTCCTGAATCATCCGTTCCGGCGCCAAAATCATATTCATGATCCACTCAGGCTTCCGACGCTTCGTCACACCTTTCAACGCCGGACCCACATACTTCTCATCCAGACGATGACAACTCGTACACATGTTTTCATAAATTTCCTTTCCTTTTTGTGCAAGATCCGCATCAATCGTTGCCGGCAAATCTAAAGGCTCCTGAATCGGACCAACCCCAAACGGACTGACCGACTCCTCCTCGCCCGAAGCCACACCAGAACCCTTCGTAGCTACCGCCTTAACTGACGAAGACGACGACGAAGAAGAAGAACTACCCGCCGACGACTCACGATTCCCACCTCCACAACTCCACACTAACCAGCCAGTCATCAACAGTGCAACAACTCCAATCCGACTGACCACCATGACACCCTCTATTTTACAACCTTCTTACTTCAGATTTTCCGGAAAAATCAACCGATCCACAACATGCACCCAACCATTCGCCACACGATGCGAACTCAAAATCTTCGCACCACCTACATACAGACCATCTGCACGCTTCTCAACCGGAACATACTCGCCCGATGCCATATACAACTTCCGACCCTCGCGCGCCAGCTCCTCCAGCTTCTCCACCGTATACTTCTCCGGCGCTACATGATGCGTCAAAACATACGCCAGCTTCTGCCTGTCCTTCCTGACCGCCTCCAAAGTCGCCGCATCCACCTTCTCAAACGCCTCATTGGGCGGGGCAAACACCGTCAGCGGACCCTGATTCTTCACCGCATTTTCCAGACCCGCCTCCTCTATCAAACGCACCAGCGTGGAAAACTCCTCATTGGCTTGTGCCAGCTCCAGCGCATCCGGCATCCGCCGCTCATCAAACTTCACTGCCTTCAGACCTTGCCGTTGAAGATCTACCGCACCCGACGCAGACGCCGTTACCTCACCGCCAGACCGCTCACCACCACTCCGCTCCTGCGCACCTCGCCCACAACCCAAAACCACTACCGCCAGCCCTGCCACAAACCCAGCTTTCACCGTCCATTGCCCCACCATGGCTCCCTCATTTTGCCGTTTCCACTTTTAAGAAACGACTTCCAACATACCCCAAAACTTGACATAGGTCAAACTTCCTGCGGACTTTCCGCGAACCCACACCACAACATCCCCAAAACACAGCACAGCACCCACTCACCCCGACCCCCCATACCCCTGTGCACCAGACACAACCACACTCACTCCATCACCTCAGAAGGAACAGGATACAGCGGTTCAGGCTTACGACGACAGCGCAAGCCCTCCTCAATAATATGCTCCAGCAAACGCAAAGGCGAATACCCCGCTAAAACCCCCTGGTGAAACAACACCGTCGCCGGCGTCAAACCCGGCAAACTATTCACCTCTAAGAAAATCACGCGGGACAGCTCAGGCGTATGCCTGTTCACCTCTACAAACGCATCAAACCGCGCATACCCATGTATACCCAGTACACGACTGGCACGCTCCACCTCACGACGAACAACCTCGTGAATCCGTTCATTGACACTTTTCTCCGAAGCAAACACCGCCGGTGTAATGTTCTGCCCCTCACCCGCCAGAAACTTCTCCTCCAAAGTGAGAATCGCACCACGACGAACCACCTCCGAAACCGGCAAAACCTCATACCGAACTACCTCTGGCTGACCCGGATCCGTATGCGTCAACACACCCACCGTAATCTCCACCACCGACGAGCCACGAATCTCCTCCTCCACCAGAAAAGCTTCCTTACGAGAAAGCACCAGATCACGCAACGCAGGAAACGCCGACCCATCCCGATCAAATAGCCAGCGCGCATACGCCGCCAGCTCCTCACCAGACTGAATGCGCACAACCGCCTGACTGCAACCCTCATCTACAGGCTTGGCAATCACCGGAAACGGCAACGCATCCACCAGACGCCGCCACCGCTCGCAATCACGAAACACCCCACGCGTAACCAGCCACTGACGCGGCGTATGAAACCCCTGACGACGTAAATAAACACCCGTCCGATATTTATCCATCGTCAGCGCCGCCGTCGCCGCCGACGACCCATTGTACGGCAATCCCAGATCATCCAGAACCGACTGAACCGTCCCATCTTCCCCAGGACGACCGTGCAACGCCAGAAACACAAACTCACACTGACCAGACAACGCCAAGAGCGGCAAACCCGAAGGATCCCAACCAGATGCCCCCGCAAAAAAACCAGAAAAGACTTCGGCGTCTGACCACCGCCCCTCACCCAGCACCCGCAAAAAAGGTTCTGCCCCCTTCAGCGACCGTAACAAACCATCACCAACCAGCGCCTCCAGAATATCATCCGCATTATCCCAGTAGAGCAACGGCAAAGGCAAAGGATATATACGTATCGCTCCATCCCGAACCGTAAGAAAATAGGGGACAGGCTCAAAACGCTCCGAAGCCGACAACTTCTCCACTACATTCCGACCACTCTCCACCGAAATATGCCGTTCAGACGAAACCCCACCCAGCAACACCGCCACACGCCCCCGACGACGACCTCCAGCACGAATCCGACAACGACGCAACTGACCACCTACATCCACCCAATGCACCGACGACGACACATCCCCAACACGTACATCCAGCGAACGACTGATCAAATGCGTCAGAAACTGAGTGGGCGTCCAACCCAAATACGCCACCTGATGAAAAAGCAACGACGAAGGAAGCATCCCCGAAGTCGTATTGGGATCCGTAATCACAACCCTGCCATCTTCAAGCACAAACCCATCAATCCGCGCATACACCTCACATTGCAACACCTGATAAGCCCGAAACACAGCCTCGCGAATCCGCTCCATCGTATCTCTTGGAAAAGGCGCGGGCGTCCGCTTCCGGGCTACCCCCGGTAAGTACTTCGCCCGATAGTCAAAAACCCCCCGACGATACACAATCCCCGTGGGCGGCAACGGATACGGAACACCCAGCTCATCCTCCACCACAATGCACGAAAACTCCTGACCATTGAGGGGTTCCTCCACCAGAATAGCCGATTCTATAGGAGTGCCTCGCAACCAGACCATAGACGTCGCTCGCCAGGTGTCCAGCAACCGAACCAGCTCCTCCGGATGACGAATCAACCGATGTTCACCTGCAGGAGCTGGGATACCGCCCTCCACAGGAATCCACCACAACGGAACGCCCGGACCCGTACGTATATCCAGCAAATCTGCCAGAAACCGATGCCGATCCCCAGAAGACGCCCTCCGCCACCAATCCACCTGAACCTCCCACGTAAAAAAACCCCACAGGACCGCACGACCTACCGCCGACAAATCCTCCAGACCATCTACCCGCGAAACACCCAGCGACGAACCCTGATGAACCGGACGAACCACAAACCCACCACATTCCAAAAATACCGAACGAATCTCCTCTATAATCTCAGGCAATCCCCGTATAAGCAGGTCTTCCCAACGAAAATGCAAAGCACGCGGCAACCAGAAACCCACCTGACTCAACCTCCGGCGTACCTCCCACTTGCTCAAGCACACCTGACTCGCCAGAATCCCGGAACCCGTATAGGGAACACCCACCGCCGTCGCCAAACCCTGAACCACACCATCCTCACCCCACGGACCATGCACCACCAGCAAAAGACAATCCACATGATCAGGTAACGCATCAACCGCAAGAACACGACCCACTACAGCACGCGCCGCCTCCTGCTCCGACTCAGAAAGCGCCTCTATCGGAAGAGGAATCCCCCAAAAACGCCAACGACCCGGATCCGGAAAAAAATCACGAATAGAACCCCGATAAAGCAAATCCGTATTCAGCACAATCCATTTGCCCGTCCCATCTATGAAAAGCGGAACCGGTTCAAAAAGCCGCCGATCCAGATTATCATAAGCTGTCCGACCACCCGCATACGAAATCTCACGCTCACGACTGCGCCCTCCGAAGACAATCCCCACACGCAACCGACCAGCACCACCCATACCCTCCCCCATCAAATGTGCGAAGTGTACTTGTACTCCGGTAAGCGACCCGAACTATGCGCAAGCCGAACCAGCTCCTCCTGGCTCGCACGATGCAAACTGTAAAAGCCACTGGCAGGCGAAGCACTCGCCGGACGCGCAACCACCTTCAACACACGACGCAACCCCCACGGCACCTCATCACACCACTTCATGTAAAACCACGCACCCATATTGGCAGGCTCCTCCTGAACCCAAACCCATTCCTCCGCCCGATACTTGCGCATCAACGCTTCCATATACTCCCGATCAAACGGATAGAGCTGCTCAATCCGAATGATGGGCACCTCAATACCCTGCGCCTCCTGATACGCCAGCAAATCATAGTACACCTTCCCGGAACAAAGCAACACACGCGCAACCGGCGAAGATACCTCCCGAAATCGCGGGTCATCCAGAATCGTGGTAAAACTCCGCTGACTCTCATGCAAAACTTCCCGAAGCGAAGAACGTGCCCGAGGATGACGAAGCAAACTCTTGGGCGTAAACACAATCAACGGCTTGCGAAACGGTAACTTCATATGACGACGCAACAAATGAAAGAAATTGGCAGGCGTCGTACAATTCACCAGAAACACATTCAGATCCGCCGCCATCTGAAGAAACCGCTCTATCCGAGCACTGGAATGCTCCGGACCCTGTCCCTCATAACCATGCGGCAAAAAGAGGACGATCCCCGAAACCTGACTCCACTTATCCTCACCCGTCATAATGTACTGATCAATGATGACCTGAGCACCATTGGCAAAATCCCCAAATTGCGCTTCCCAAATGGTCAAAATACGCGGACTCACCAGCGAATACCCATACTCAAAACCCAGCGCCGCAAACTCCGAAAGATGCGAATCCCAGATCTCTACACGACCCACTGCACCTCCCTCACCACGATACCGATCCAGAAAGGCAAACCGACTGACACGACGCTCCGTCTCCGCATCAATATAGTAAGCATGCCGATGCGCAAACGTGCCACGACGAGAATCCTCTCCCGCCAGCCGAACCCAGCAACCCTCATACGCTAAGGAAGCATACGCTAAAAGCTCCGCACCCGCCCAATCCAGCATCCCCTCTTCCAGCCAGAGCACACGCTGCCGTTCAATGAGCCGCTCCATACGGGGAATCAACCGAACACCCTCAGGAATCGTGGTCAAACCCTCCAGCAACCAGCGCGCAACCTCCCCATCTATCGTTGTAGGCTCCTCCAGCGGCTCAAAAATCTGATCCCGCGAAACGGATCGGCGAATATTCAACTTCGCCCACTCCCGATCCATCTTCTGAGGACGGTACGGACGCGGCTCACGCTTCACCGCACGAAACACCTCCTGCAACAACTGCCAGTACTCCTTCCGTTTCTTCTCTACGAGCTGACGCTCCGCCTCCCCTTCCGCCGCCAGCTTCTCCAGATAGAGCTCACGAACCGTACGGTGCTTCCGAATCAATTCATACATGCGAGGCTGCGTAAAGCTGGGGTCATCCCCTTCATTGTGCCCATACTTCCGGTAACACCAGATGTCAATCCATGCATCCTCCTGAAACCTGTAGCGATAGTCCAGCGCCAGCAAACCCGCAAAAATCACAGCTTCTGGATCATCGCCATTCACATGAAAAACCGGCGTCTCCACAACACTGGCAACACCCGTCGGATACCACGACGACCGACCATCCTCTGGCAACACCGTAAACCCAATCTGATTATTAATCACAATGTGGAGAATACCCCCCACACGATAAGCCGGCAACCGCATCATCTGAACCGATTCATACACCACACCTTGACCCGACAACGCCGCATCCCCATGAATCAAAATCGGTAACACACGACGCCAATCCCCCTCATACAAGTAGTCAATGAGCCCACGCGCATACCCCTGTACAACCGGATTGACCGATTCCAAATGCGACGGATTGGGCAACAACTTCACATAAACACTCTGTCCATTGTCCTCTTCCTGAACCACCCGCTCGCCATTCACACTCACCCACGCCGCATACCCCCGATGATACTTCACATCGCCATCGCCTAAGGGCATCACCGGCGGCACATCCTCAAATTCCGAAAGCAACTCATAAATGTCTTTTTGCAAAATATTCGCCAAGACGTTCAACCTGCCACGATGCGCCATGCCCAATACCATCTCACGCGCACCACGACCACGCATCTCACGCAACAAAATCCCCAGCAAAGGAATGAGCACATCACCCCCTTCCAAAGAAAATCGCTTCTGCCCCTGATAGCGCGCATTCAAAAACTGCTCAAAGACTTCAGCACGATTGAGCAAATCCAGAATCTGGGTGCGGAGTTCCATACTGGCACGCCACCGCGTCCATCGCTTTTCAATCTGGTCAATCAACCAGGCACGTTTCTCCTGGTCCGCCACCGCATGAAACTCAAAGCCAATCGCACCACAATACGTGCGCCCCAGCCAATCTATCAATTCACGCGCCGTGGCAAAGCCCGGACCAACCCGCCGGGCAACCACATAGGATTGCGCCAGGTCCTCGGCTGTCAACCCCACAGATTCCGCATCCAGCCCAACGGCAGGACGCCGCGGAAAACCCGGATCATACCCCAGAGGATTCACCCGCGCAAAAAAGTGTCCATACTGCCGATAACGCTCCACCAGCAACCACAAACGCAACTCCTTCTCTACCTGGATAGAAGCCAAACCCTCCCCAGAAACAGGCGCAAGACGACCACCACCACCATCCAGCCCGTCAGCCGAAAGTGCCAGCGCCGTCTCAAACCCCGCAAAAAACGACCGCCATTCCTCCGGAAGCCGCTCAGGCGCAGACCGATACACCCGATAAAGCGCCTCCACATACGCAGGATCCGCATGCAAAATCGCCCCAGAATACCCTCTATGCCCGACTGCAGGCTTAGACTTAGACTCAGTGTGCACAGTTCCTGGCATGGCTGTCCGCTTCTTACAGGTTGATACCCGGTTATAAACTAAGCCACCACCTCCAGAAGATCAATCCACCACACCCAACACCAGCACCCATCCCCAATTGCACAATTGGTCAAACCAGAAATAGAACAATCCTGCTAGCCGACCGCCCACTCGCATGCCACATCCTCATACAACCTGGCGAGATTCCTCTGAAGGCTGCGCTTCTTCAGCAAGTAAAGTAAACAGATCCTGAAGGGGCACGGCAACCGGACGCTCAATCGGTAAGCCCAACAACCGATCCCAAACCAGCTGCGCCAAAATACCTAAGGCACGCGCCACACCAAAAAACACCGTGTAAAACGTATACTCCACAATGCCATAGTGGCGAAGCAAAGCGCCAGAATGCAAATCCACATTCGGCCAGGGATTCTTCACCTTACCCGTCGCCTGCAAAATCGGCGGGACAATCTCATAGAGGCGCCACACAACCTGAACAAACTCATCGTCAGGACAGTGCTTCTCGGCAAACGCCTTCTGCGCCAAAAAGCGCGGATCCGTCTTCCGAAGCACAGCATGCCCAAATCCCGGAATCACCCTCCCCTTCTTAAGCATATCTCGCACATACTCCGCAATCTGCTCACGCGTGGGCAACATAGACCCCAGCGCCTTCTGCATCTCTAAGATGAACTGAACGACCTGCTGGTTGGCAAGCCCATGAAGCGGACCCGCTAAGCCATTCATCCCCGCCGAATACGCTAAGTAAGGGTCACTCCACGCAGAACCCACCAAACGCGCCGCATGCACCGAAACATTCCCCCCTCCATGATCTGCATGCAAAATCAAATACAGGCGCATCAAATTGTAAAAAGCCGGATCGTCATTCCCCAGCATATGCGCAAAATTCGCACCCCAATCTAAAGACGGATCCGGATCTATGTACTTGCCATCCCGGTAAAAGCGCCGATAAATGTGCGCCGCAATGTACGGAATCTTCGCCAGAAGATTCAGCGCATCCTCATAAGCATACTCCCACAACTTGTCTTTGCTGACGCCTTTCTGAAGCGCCTCACGCATCACCGACTCACGACGCATAGCCAGAATCCCCATAGAGAACGCCGCCATCGGATGCGTCTCGGCAGGCAACCGATCCAGCACCTCATACACCTGATACGGCACATGACTGCGCTCAGAAAGCGTACGGCGCAACCAGTTCACCTCCTCCTCCGTTGGAATAGACCCCGTCAACAACAACCAGAACAACCCTTCTACGTAAGCCTCATCCTCCGCAGAAGGACGCGGCAGCCGCGCCGAAACCTCCGCAACAGGTATCCCCCGATAACGCACACCCGTCTCCGGATCCAGCGAACTGGTTACGCACACCAGCGCACGAACACCACGCATTCCACCAAGCACCTGACGAACACGAATCTGATCCAGAACCTGATCACCCGACTCCTGCAACAACTGACGTACTTGCTGACGAAGCGCCTCACCCAGCACCTGCAACCGTTCCTTCAAAGGATCACCACCCTGCTCACCCATGCCTCCTCCTGGATTTTCCACACTGAAACAGCCCTTCCTCACCCCCTTCTATGTACGGACAAGCATCCTTTTGCCAAAAAAGTTCCCTAAATTCCGGATAACCCAGAGCAAAGCAATCGCCAACCCGTAAAACCCCCGCCCCCAAACAAAAACAAACACAAACGAAAATCGCCACGTTGTGCGTTTCTCCAAAAAATGCAGGGAGCCATGCCAAGAATGCGACCACCCATCATGCGAATCTTAACCATCACGCAAGAACTCCAGCCCTATGTAGAACTCTCCTCAGCCGGGCACATCGTACGAAACCTGCTCCCCTACCTCCGAAAAGCCAACATAGACGTCCGAATCCTCGTGCCACGCTACCACACAATCCACGCCAAGAAAAACAAACTGCACGACGTAGTCCGCCTATCCGGCATGAACATCATTATGGGCAAAGAAAAAGACGACTACACCCTCAACATCAAAGTTACAACCTTGCCCGACGTCCGCTACCAGGTCTACTTCCTGGACAACGACGACCTCTTCCGACCCAACGAAACCCTCTTCCGCACAGATGGCACCTTCCTGCCCGACAACGGACTCCGTATGGTCTTCTTCGCACGCAGCGCCCTGGAAATGCTCCTCAAACTGGGATGGCAACCCGACGTCCTCCACTGCCACGGATGGTTCACCACACTGATTCCCTTCTACCTGAACCGGCTCTATCGCAACGAACCCATCTTTAAAAACACACGAATCCTCCTCAGTATCTACGACGACTTCTTCGTGGGACAACTGGAAGACCTCACCGAAGACATCCTCCAGGTAGAAGCCGACCTCCCCATAGAAGAACTCAAACCCTACGTCCGGGCAGACTATCCCCGCCTCTACCTCCACGCACTCAAAGAAAGCGACGGACTCATCTTCGCCTCCCCCTACGTAGACCCCGACCTCACAGAAGCCATCCGACAGCAATTCGGCGAAAAAATCCTATTAACCTACTCCTTTGGCGAAGACGAAAAAGACTTCCTGCAAGCCCATATCCCCCTGTACAAAAAATTTGCCCCCACGCCAGAACCTTCTATGTCCTGAGTCCTGAGCCTGGGAGAAAAAATCCAAAAGGCTCACTGCGAAGCACTTCTCTAAAGCAAGGGTGCAATGGTGTATGAATGAAGGCGATGCACGAATGCCCATTCCCAGCACATTAAACCACAACGTAATCCTGCCGATTGCCTCCTGCCCATACCTCTGCTCTTGCCCAGGACTTCGTATCCTTTTTCAGCGGTACCTTTTGTAATGAGATGCGTGGCGAGCGTACAGAAGAACGGCTGGCTTCCGCAAAGGCACTTCGCCACTACCGGTGGTGGTACCCCGTCTTACGCCGATTTATCCGCAATGGCGGCGCCGTCCTCAGCCTCCTGTATATCTTGCTTTTGTCAGTGGTGGCATTCTTCGCCTACTGGCTGATCCCCGACAAAACCCCAAACGCCAATACCATCATCCTGGAACTGGCGAACCTCCCACCCGGGATGCGCATCTTCTTCCTGAAAGTGCGAAAAAACCAGCCTATCCCAGAGAAAACCTCCTGGTGGCAACTGCTCATTCACGGACAGGTCTCCCCTTACATTTACGTGCCAATCCTGGAAGATTATCGGTTTGAAGGCACGGAAATGCTGGTTTCCGTCTATCAGCATCGGAGTGCCAATGGCACCTTCTCGTTTGCCGAACGCCGATACCACGTGGCAGACATCGTGTATCCCTTAGCCGTGGACAAAAAGCCCGAAACCCTGCCGGGCGGACGACTCCGAATCTACCTGCTGGATGGACGCGTCATTGAAACCGACCTCTTCCAACTGTACAACCGGATTGAAAAAGATTTCCTGGAATACAGAACTTTCTGGCTGGGTACCGATAAGTACGGCAGAGACATCCTCAGTAGACTGTGCCTGGGCGCTCGCGTCTCACTCTCCGTGGGATTCATCGCCGTCCTCGTCTCACTCCTCATCGGCATCCCCTTAGGACTGATCGGCGGATACTTCGGCGGACGCATAGACGATTTCGTCATGTGGCTGATTAACGTCGTCTGGTCCATCCCCACACTCCTCTTAGTGTTCGCATTGATTCTGGTTTTGGGACGCGGACCCCTCCAGGTGTTCTTAGCCGTGGGCTTGACCATGTGGGTGGAAGTGGCTCGCGTAGTCCGAGGACAGGTCATCCAGCTGCGCGCCTTCCCCTACATAGAAGCCTCTCGCGCACTGGGTATTCCCGTTTGGCGGATCCTGGTCCGACATATCCTGCCGAATATTACGGGTCCGATCCTGGTGGTGTCCGCCTCCAACTTCGCCGCAGCAATCATCATTGAGGCAGGGCTCAGCTACCTGGGACTGGGTGTCCAGCCGCCAACCCCATCCTGGGGCGCAATGATCGGCGAGTACTACGGCTATTTCCTGACTGCCACACCCCACGTGATTCTAATCCCGGGATTAACGATGATCCTCACGGTCCTGGCATTCTACCAGATCGGAAATGGACTGCGCGATGCCTTTGACGTACGACTGTAAACCCTACCACAACCCACCATAGAAACCGCGACAGGCATGAAACCTGTCCAACCCGGCGACATCCACTGCGTACTGGTACTGGGCTCCGGACCCATCATAATTGGACAAGCCTGTGAATTTGACTATTCAGGATCACAGGCACTGCGCAGTCTACGCGAAGAAGGCGTCCAGGTTATCCTCCTCAACGACAATCCCGCCACCATTATGACAGACGCATCTATGGCAGACGTCATCTACATGGAACCCATGACCACCAAAACCATTGAAAAAATCCTGCGCACGCACCCAGTGGACGCCGTCCTCCCCACCTTGGGCGGACAAACCGCTCTGAACCTGGCACGCGAAGCCTGGGAACAACGCCTCTGGCAAAAATTCAACGTACGCCTCCTGGGTGCCTCCATGAACGCAATAGAAGCCTGCGAAAATCGTGAAGCCTTCCGCCAGTTAATGCTCCACCTGAATATTCCAGTTGCACCAGGCAGATTGGTCTCTTCCATAGAAGAAGGCTTGCGATTTGCCGACCGCATCGGCTATCCCGTCGTAATCCGCCCCTCCTATACGCTGGGCGGCAGTGGTGCGGGAATCGCCCATACGCCCGAAGAACTCCGTACACGCTTAGCGCGTGCCCTGAACCTGTCGCCCGTCCATACCGCCTTAGTAGAACGCGCACTCTTCGGCTGGAAAGAATTTGAACTGGAAGTCATGCGCGACTACGAGGGCAACTTCTGCGTCATCTGCACAATTGAGAATATGGACCCAATGGGCATTCATACTGGCGATTCCATTACCATTGCCCCCGCAATGACTTTGCCCGACACCCTCTACCAGCGTATGCGCGAAATGGCAAGACGTATCCTGCTGGGATTGGGTACCTTTGCCGGCGGATGCAACGTCCAGTTTGCCATCCATCCCGATACCGAAGAAATCGTGGCAATAGAGGTGAACCCACGGGTCTCACGAAGCTCAGCCTTGGCATCCAAAGCGACGGGCTACCCCATCGCACGCATCGCCACCAAATTAGCACTGGGCTATCGCCTGTGGGAACTCCCCAATCCCGTCATCGGCGAAACCTCCGCCCTGTTTGAGCCCGTCCAGGACTATGTCATCGTCAAGATCCCCCGATGGAATATGGACAAGTTTCCCGGCGCCGACAACACCCTCGGTATGCAAATGAAATCCGTAGGCGAAGTCATGGCAATCGGCACCACCTTCCGAGAAGCTCTGCAAAAGGCTTGTCGCAGCTTGGAAGTGGGGCGCAATGGATTGGAACCCTTCCACAAAGACCAGATCGCTGAACCTGTCCTCCAGACAATTCGCCAGCACTTAGCACGTCCCACACCCGAACGAATCTGGTGGCTGGCAACCGCCTTCTACTATGACCTGCCCATAGAGGAAGTCCACCAGCTCACCGGAATTGACCCCTGGTTCCTCCACGAAATCAACGAAATCATCCAGATACGACGTGCTTTAGAAAACGTCCAAGCCCAAAACGCACACCTCACCGACTCTCTGCTCCAGCAGGCAATAGATAGCGGATTCTCAATTACACAGCTGGCAGAGTTGACCGGCTTGCCTCCTCAAACCCTGCACACACGAATCGCCCACCTCCCTCGTTCACCCCACTTCCGCGCAATTGACACGTGCGCCGCCGAGTTCGCCGCACGCAGCCCCTACTTCTACTCAGGCGTGGGCACCGCCCACGAAGTCAACACACACCGTCCACACCACAAGCCCAAACAAAACAAAGTTGTCATCCTGGGCGCAGGACCCAACCGCATCGGCCAGGGCATTGAATTTGACTACTGCTGCGTCCACGGAATTTTCGCACTGCAGAAAATGGGCTACGAAGCCATCATGATCAACTGCAACCCCGAAACCGTCTCCACCGACGCCGACATTGCCGACCGCCTCTACTTTGAACCATTGCACCCCGACGAAGTCCTCCGAATCCTCAAATTTGAACAGCCCGACCAGGTCATCGTCCAGCTGGGCGGACAAACCCCAATCCACTTAGCACACCATATCGTGCAAGCCGGCTTCCCACTCGCAGGAACACCCTTAGAAGCCATTGACCGCGCCGAAGACCGCGAACAATTCTCCCGGCTCCTCCAGAACCTGAACATCCCCTATGCCCCCTATGGCATCGCACGCACGCCCAAAGAAGCCCTTCGCGTAGCCCAGACCATTGGCTTCCCCCTGCTGGTCCGACCCTCCTACGTGCTGGGCGGCGCACGCATGCGCCTGATCTACCAGGAAGACCAGTTGATGCACTGGCTGGAAGAAGTCTTCACCGCCTTCCCCAACAATACTGTACTGCTGGACAGATACCTGTCCGGCGGAATTGAACTGGACGTAGATGCCATCAGCGACGGAACAGACGTCTACATTCTGGGCATCTTAGAGCATCTGGATCCACCGGGCGTCCACTCGGGCGACTCCGTCGCAATCATACCGCCAATCCACCTCTCGCAGGAAGTCCTCGCCACCATAGAAGATTACACCCTTCGCATTGCCCGGGCACTCCCCGTAATCGGCTTCCTCAACATTCAGATGGTAGTCAAAGACGAACGCGTGTACGTACTGGAAGCCAATCCCCGCGCCAGCCGAACCGTTCCCTTCTTAGCCAAAGCACTGGGTATGCCCTTCGTCCAGTATGGCGTAGAAGTTATGATAGGCAAACGGAGTGTGCGCGAGATTCCCCCACCCCCTCCTATCAAAGGCTACGCCCTCAAAATCCCCGTGTTCCCCTGGGATAAATTCCCGGACTTCCCGCCAGAAGTAGGACCCGAAATGCGTTCTACAGGCGAACGCATCTACTTCTTCACATCGCTGGACGACCCCGAATTCCGCAAGTACTGGCAACTGGCACAGGAACACCGCCAGCGCCTGGAAAACCCGGATACCTCCATCTCCACACCCTCCGCCTCACAAAATCTTTCCGTTACCTATGCCTGACCAGTTCGGCTACATGCGCTGCGCGTGCGTTGCCCCCGCACTGTTCTTAGCAGACCCCCTCCAGAACCTGAAAGAACACCTTCAGATAATAGAAGAACTGCACCGCACCCAGGTAGAACTCGTCCTGTTCCCGGAACTCTCATTGACGGGCTACACATGCGACGACCTCTTCTTTCAAGACACACTCCTGCACTCCGCACGCAACGCTTTGCTTGAACTCGTCAAAGCGAGTGCACGCTATGAAGCGATGATCATTCTCGCTGGATTACCACTTTCGTGGGCAGGCCGCCTGTGGAATACAGTCTGCATACTGGGCAATGGCAAAATCTACGGTCTGGTACCCAAACGCTTTTTGCCTTCCACCCAGGAATACTACGAATTTCGGTGGTTTACGCCGGGACAACAACTCAGTATGCATCCACATCCCGTCATGGTACACCTGCCAGGCTATCCCTCGGCAATTCCCATGCATCCCGATCTGGTGTTCGTCTGGGAAAAGGACCCTGCCCTCCTCCGAATCGCCGTAGAAGTATGCGAAGACGCCTGGACCGCACAACCCCCATCACTCTACCTGTCAGCCCGCCGGGCCGCCTCCGTAATTTGCAATCCCTCTGCCAGCGACGAACTCCTCGGAAAAGCACACTATCGCCAGCAACTCATCAGAATGCTCTCTGCCACAGGACTGACCGCCTATCTGTATGCTTCATCGGGTGCCGGCGAAAGCACAACCGATATGGTCTTCTCAGGGCATCTGATGATCGCCGAAACCGGACAGATCCTGGCTGAGGACCGCGCCTTCTCCTTTACTTCCCGGTGGATTATTGCCGACATAGACCTCCAGAAAATTCAGCATGACCGGCACTGGCACACCTCTTATCGGCAACTCCCCTTGGATGCCGCAATGCCTTCTCCACTGGAAATCCCCATCAGCCTGCCTGCCAAAACACGCAACTGGACAACCACTGTGGCACGACCCCTCTCACGCCATCCCTTTGTCCCCGCTAAGGACGAACAACGGGCTGAACACTGCCGGGAAATCATCGCGATTCAAACCACGGGATTAGCACGGCGCCTCATCCATACAGGTGCTGAGCGCCTTGTCATCGGCGTATCCGGCGGCATAGACTCCACACACGCACTCCTCATATGCATAGAAGCCCTGAAGAAGCTTGGCAAACCGCCAGAAGCAGTGCTGGGCGTGGTCTTGCCAGGTCCAGGCAGCTCTTCGCGAACCCAGGAAAATGCCCGGGCATTGTGTCGGGCACTCAACGTGACCCTTCGGGAAGTAACGATTGACGAATTGACCAGCCTCATCAACCAGCACGTCCACGCTGACCCAACCAGCACCGCCTACGAAAACATTCAGGCACGCCTCCGTACCCTCCTCCTCATGAGCATCGCCAACCACGAGAACGCACTCATGGTGGGAACCTCTGATTTATCTGAGCTGGCACTGGGCTGGTGCACCTATGGTGGCGACCACATGGCAATGTACCAGGTCAATGCCGGCGTGCCCAAAACCCTGATTCAATATCTGATCCAGTGGCTGCGCGACCAGGTGTACGCCCACCACCCGGCAGCCCCCATCCTGGACGCCATCCTCAAAACGCCCATCACGCCTGAACTCCTGCCCATAGACAAATCAAACCCGCAGGAAATCATCCAGCGCACGGAAGCCATCCTCGGACCCTACGAAGTCCATGACTTCCTGCTTTACTGGTTTGTACGCTATGCCACACCCGTCCCTAAACTGTTTTATTTGCTCTGGCAAGCCTTTGGCAAAACCTACCGCGCAATAGACCTCCTTAAATGGCTGGAAATCTTCCTGACACGATTCTTCGCTAATCAGTTCAAGCGGTCCGCGATCCCCAACGGACCCAAAGTGGGGACAGTCTCTTTGAGCCCGCGTGCCGACTGGCGCATGCCCAGCGATGTCAAGCCCTCAACCTGGCTGGCAGAACTCAAACCACTCCAGAAAATCGCCATACACCTGGACAAACACGCCAATCACACTGCCAACACCCAAACCCACAACCCATCACGTTGAAGAAATTTTGTTTGGGGCAAACGCTTTACCTTTACCTCAAACTTTCCGACCAGCCAGCACAAAGCCAAAGAAGAAAGAAAAAGATTTCCTTGCTGTAAGTTGACCTAAAAGGCATCACGGCAAGTGGCAAAATCAGGACAGAAAATGCAGGTGTGGGCAATCCCGGCACTCTTCGGACTGGGCTTCCTGATCATTGGTGCATTGCTGATTCGGTTTCCCCAGCTGGTGGGGTATATCGTGGGGTTCGTCTTTGGCGCAGGAGGCGTCATCCTCTTACTGCTCGCCTACTCCATGTACCGGGAAGCACGCAAACTGGAGCAAATCATTGAAGAAACCGAAAAAGAGATTGAACAGCAAATGAAAGAGATTGAGCAGGAAAGTGGACAGAGCGGTGAAACGTCAGGGGCGCCATCTTCCTCGTCGTCTTCGCCCTCTTCCAGTTCTTAGCCTCTCCTCACCAGCAAACCACAGAGAAAGCCAGCCCGGAAGAATGGTTCCAAACCCAGGGGGATTCCACAACACATTTTCAGAATCAGCCACGTTTTTCTTTGAGGAGCCACTGGTTGCCCAACAACCACCCACTGCTCAACCCCATTGAGATGCGCCCTTCCGACTCAGAGCCCTACCAGCCATGACACACGACCAGCAACAACCCTCACCGGAAGTGCCAGCAACAGAGTCTTCACTCAGCACGGCATCCTCCCCCTACTCAGGACAGAGAGCCACACAGGAGGAAGCCCACCCCCCCGACAGCACGCTCGTCCCCGTAGAAGAAATTGAAGAGCTGTGGCAACGCATAGACCGGCTCCGACAGGAAGTCCAGAAAGTGATCCGGGGGCAGGAAGAAGTGATTGACCGCCTCCTCATCGCACTGATCTGCCAGGGACACGTCCTCTTGGAAGGCGTGCCGGGCTTAGCCAAAACCCTGATGGTCAGAACTCTCGCCCAAGCCCTCCACCTGAAATTCTCACGGATCCAGTTTACGCCCGACCTCCTCCCCGCCGACATCACCGGGACGCTCATCTACAACCACCACACCGGACAATTTGACGTGCGCTTAGGACCCATCTTCGCCAATTTAGTCCTTGCTGATGAGATCAACCGTGCTCCCCCTAAGGTCCAGTCCGCACTCCTGGAAGCCATGCAGGAACGCCAGGTCACGATTGGCGAGCGCACCTACCACTTAGAAGAGCCCTTTATGGTTATGGCAACACAAAACCCCATTGAACAGGAGGGAACCTATCCCTTACCCGAAGCCCAGATGGACCGGTTCCTCATGAAAATCCTGATCACGTACCCGCCCTATGAAGTAGAGCGCGAGATCCTGCACCTGAACTTACAGCCTTCGTTCCCTTCCGTACAGCCCATTATGGAAGTGCAGGATGTGCTGAAGATGCGCCGTGCTGTCCACCAGGTCTATATGGACCGAAAAGTAGAAGATTACATTCTGCAGGTGGTGCGCGCTACGCGCGTGGGCACCCGAGAATGCCCCGCACGAATTCAGCGCTGGCTGATGTGGGGTGCCTCGCCCCGAGGTGCTATCGCCCTCGGGTTATGCAGTCGGGCACACGCATTCCTGCATCGCCGACTGTTCGTCACGCCCGACGACGTCCGCGCAATCGTCCTGGACGTACTGCGCCATCGCATCGGACTTAGCTACGAAGCCGAAGCCGAAGGCATTACCCCAGAACGCGTCTTAGAAGAAATCCTGCGCCTCGTTGAGGTTCCATAGTCCAGAGTGGGAAGCGTACTTACGTCGGCGCCTCCTCAGGTTGTACATCCGTGCGCGCCGGACCACCACCTGGCTCTTCCTCGGCGCATATCGGAGTCGGTTTCGCGGACAGGGTATCGCCTTTTCAGGCGTGCGCGAGTACATCGTTGGCGACGACGTCCGATGGATAGACTGGAACGTAACCGCCCGAATGAACAAACCCTTCGTCAAAGAATTTGAAGAGGAACGCGAACGCGCAATCGTGTTTGTGGTGGACAACAGCCAGTTCCTATTGTTTTCTTCGGGCAGGCACCCCCTCAAATGGATGGTATTGACGGAGATCTGTTCTATTCTGGCGTATTCCGCGCTCACGTCCGGCGACCGCATCGCACTCCTTACAGGCAGGGACACCTCCCCTGAACAACAAGCTGCGCAATCCCAACCCGTGTCTTTCCTGCCCTTCTTTCGCACACTGCGTAAGTTTCCCGTATTCCTGCATCGTCTGCTGGAATTCATCGTGGAAGACCCACCACTGAACACTTTGCTTGCATTTCTTGAGGAGCGCATCCGGCATCCTGCCCTTGTCTTCGTCCTGAGCGATTTTTTGCACGTGCCCGCGGAAGAAGTCTGGCGGCGCTTAGCAATCCGCCACGAAATCGTGGGCGTCGCGATTCGCGACCCCTTAGAACTGGGCATAGCAAAACGTGCAGTGCGCGACATTGCTTCGCTACCCATCGTGGGTACGCCCACCGGCACACGCCACCACCAGGTCTGGAATGCCGGACTGACATCCCACCACATCGCATCCGCTATCACTACCTTCCAGGAATTTGTTCGGTACAGCCGGCAGATTGGCATAGACGTGCTCACGGTCCCCACACACCGTTCCTACCTGCCTGCACTGATGCAATTTTTTGCGGGGCGCCGGCGATGACGTTAATCACTTACGCCGCCCAAAAAGAAGTTTTTTTCCCTCTACTCTTAAACCCGACGGAAAATTTCCCAGGGAACTTTGCCTTGCAATTGGTGACTAATTTATTATTCGGGGCAGTGTCCCCGCACGCCAGCAAATAAACCACGCCTTCAAAATATCGCCAAAACCCCAAGATCTATGAAGCTCGATAACTTCATATACAGTCCGGCAACCACCCCAAACGCAAACAATTACGCGCATCTGCGCTGGACTCTCTGCCTGGGTACTTACCTACTGACCCTCTCTCTTTACGCCCAATCCGTGGGCATCGGCACCATCTCCCCCCACACCTCCGCACGTTTAGACATCCACGACACCACCCGCGGACTCCTCATCCCTCGCCTCACCACCCAGCAACGCAACGCCATCCCAAACCCCGCACACACACTCATCATCTTCAACATTGACTCCTTCTGGCTGGAAGTCTACGACACATCCACCGCCACATGGTATGTGATCTCGCAACCCCTCAACTGTACAGCACCACTCTATGTGCCAGCACCTTCTGTTCCCGCTGCCTCAGGAAACATAGGCATTGGAACCCTCACTCCCCATCCCTCCGCAGCACTTGAAGTGTGGGATACGCTCCGGGGTATACTCATCCCAAGGCTCACCGCACAGCAACGAAACGCTATCCCCAACCCCGCTCACGGACTCATAATCTTCAACGTTGATTCCTTCTGGCTGGAAGCATATGACACCACAACCGGCAAATGGTATGTCGTTTCACGTCCCCGCAACTGCGCCTCGCCAGAGTACTATCCCGATTCCGCTCCCCAACCTTCGTCTGCTAACGTAGGCATAGGCACATCCAGTCCACACCCATCCGCTATCCTGGAAGTATGGGACACCCTCCGCGGAATACTCATACCAAGACTCACCACACAGCAACGAAACACCATAGCCAATCCTGCCCACGGACTTATCGTTTTCAACATTGATTCCTTCTGGCTTGAGGTATACGACACAGCTACTTCCAGCTGGTACATACTTTCAAGTCCTGTACGATGCGAACATGCCATCACCTGCAACGCTGTAGTCTCAGGGCCAGATTCAGTGTGTGCTGGCGACACCATAACCTACGTTGCTACGGGCTGCATTGATGTGAACTTCCTGTGGAACATCCCCGCCGGTTGGATCCTCCTTTCAGGTCAGGGCTCCGATACGCTTGTGGCTATCCCGGACACCTCCAGCGGCTATGTGCAGGTTCAGCCCTACACAAAATGTGAATGCTGCTATGGTTCACCGGCTATTCTGAGTGTGGTCGCCGACACCGCTCCAGCATGCACACCCACAATCTCCGGACCAACCTCCGTCTGCGCAGGCGACACCCTCCAGTACACAGCCAGCGGCTGCCCAAACGTATCATACCAGTGGACCATACCTCCAGGCTGGACAATCCTCGCAGGACAAGGCTCCAACACCCTCACCGTCATCGCCAACTCCACCAGCGGCAACGTAACCGTCCAAGCATGCAACCAGTGTGGATGCACCTCTCCCTACTCCCTCAGCGTAACGGTTGACTCGGCGCCAGCATGTGTACCCACAATCAGTGGACCAAACCTTGTTTGTGCAGGGGATACTATCCAGTACACGGCAAGTGGCTGTTCAGGAGTGTCATACCAGTGGACAGTGCCACCAGGCTGGACGATTCTGACCGGACAGGGCAGTGCAACGCTGACAGTAATCCCCGACACTGCAGATGGTAATGTCTCTGCACAGGCATGCAACCAGTGTGGATGTGGAAACGCCATCTCCCTTTCCGTCACCGCTGACTCATGCATTGCCTTTTGCCTTGCTATCGGTGGAGCAAATGACGACTATGGCACGTCCATCATCCAGACCAGCGATGGGGGCTATGCCATAGCAGGGTGGACCACCTCTTTTGGCGCAGGCGGCAATGATGTCTATGTAGTGAAACTGAACGCTACTGGCAATCTGCAGTGGACCAGGACTATCGGTGGAGCACTTAACGATAATGGCCAATCCATCATTCAAACCAGTGATAGCGGCTATGCTATCGCCGGAACTGCTAGTTCTTTCGCGTCAATTGATTTCTATATGGCAAAATTGGATGCAGCAGGCAACCTTCAGTGGACTAAACTCATCAGAGGTGATGGTATATTTGGTCTTGCTGATTATGGTCACTCTATCATTCAGACCACCGATGGTGGCTATGCTATCGCTGGGTATACCAACTCCCGTGGTGCAGGTGGCTGGGATGTCTATGTTGTAAAGCTGGATGGAGCGGGCAACCTGCAGTGGACAAGAACTATTGGTGGTCCAGGCAACGATTATGGCGTTTCTATCATTCAGACCACCGATGGCGGTTATGCCATCGCAGGCTATACCACTTCCTTTGGTGCAGGCTTAAGTGATGTCTATGTGGTAAAACTGAGCTCCACTGGTAGTCTTCAATGGACTAAAACCATAGGCGGAGCAAATAATGATTATGGTTGGTCTATCATCCAAACCACTGATGACGGCTATGCCATCGCAGGGTTTACCAACTCCTTTGGCGCAGGTGGTGCCGATGTCTATGTCGTGAAACTGGACGCACAAGGTAACCTCCAGTGGACTAAAACTATCGGCGGAGCAAATGACGATTATGGCCGCTCCATCATCCAGACCAGTGATGGCGGCTATGTCATTGCAGGAGCCACCAGGTCCTTTGGCGCAGGCGGTGCCGATGTCTATGTCGTGAAACTGGACGCACAAGGTAACCTCCAGTGGACCAAAACTATCGGCGGAGCAAATGACGATATCGGCTGGTCTATCATTCAGACCGCCGATGGCGGTTATGCCATCGCAGGACGTACCCTCTCCTTTGGCGCAGGCAACAACGATATCTATGTAGTAAAGCTGGACACTCACGGCAACTTGGTCAGCTGTCCTGGTGGCTGCCAAGTGGGTACAGGTGGAATAGTCAATACAGGCGGCACTACCAGCTCGGGCGGAACCGTCTTTTTCGGTGGCTTCACCAGCTCAGGCGGAACCCCCTCCTCCGGCGGAACACTCACCAATATCTGTCCTTAATCCCGCGAAAAGCCACCGCCCCCACGTCGCACATCCAGACAGACTGCCCCGACAACCCTGTGCCCGTCCAAAAGTGCGAATTCCCCTTCTTGGAGGACCAACCTCCCCCTCCTGAACAGGCAACTTTTCACACCCCGAGTGCCAACTCCACCACTCCAAAGTGCCATCTCCACCACCCCGAGTGCCAACTCCACCACCCCGAGTGCCAACTCCACCACTCCTAAGT
>JALWYU010000026.1 GCA_026992635.1 Bacteroidota bacterium
CCCCTTGGGGCGCCATAACTCCCTGAAAGCCAGCCCCGCCCCCAACCAAAACCAAAAAAACATTCCTATCCTCTCCCCCGTCGTTCAAACCATTGTTCTGCAATTTGGATGGCGTTGGTGGCTGCTCCTTTCCGCAGGTTGTCGGCAACAATCCAGAAGCTCAGTGTGGTTGTTTCCTGTGTGGCGTCCGTGTACAGGTGCAGGCGACCGATGTGCACCTGGTCAGACCCGTGGACTTTTTCGGGCACGGGAAAGGCTTTGTCCCTGTAGTAGATGATTGAGGGTGCTGATTGCCATTGGGTTTCTATGGTTTGCTGGTCTATTGTGCCGGTGCCTGTCACGAAGACGGCTTCACCGTGGCAATTCCATACGGGGATGCGCACCGTCAGTGCACAGATCGGGACAGTGATGCCCAGGATCTTCTGGGTTTCCAGCAAGAGCTTTTGTTCTTCGGTGACCAGCAGCCCTTCTGTTTTGAGTGGAGTGTTGTTGAGGTGGGGGTTAATCTGGTGGGCGCTGACCCAACTTCCGCATAGGGGGATGGCATTGTAGGCTATAGGTTCAGGGAAAGGTGAAGAAGAGAAGGGCGATTCGGAAGCAATTGTGAAGTCTGCAGGAATTGTGCTTTGTTCTCTCATCAGCTGGTAGACTGCCTGTTTACCTGCTCCGGACACTGCCTGGTAAGTGGCAACGCAGATCTGGCGGATGGTGAAGTCAGGGATGTTCAGCAGGGGTGCTAAGGCGACGACCAGCTGAATTGTAGAGCAGTTGGGATTGGCAATGAGCAGTTCGTTTCCGGTGATCTGGTTGCCGTTCACTTCGGGCACGATCAGCGGGACGTTGGGTTCTAAGCGAAATGCTGACGAGTTGTCAATCACGGGAATGTTTGCTTCCAGGAAGCGGGGTATCCACTGGCGGGCAAGGGAAGCGTCTGCCATCCAGAAGACCAGGTCGGGACGTGCATCAAGGAGTGTGTCCAGTGAGCAGGTGGTCAATGTCTGGTTTCGGAACTGGATAGGACGTGGATACTGACTGCAGGGCAGGAGTTCGCCTTCCCAGTTTCGTTCTTCCAGGATGTGGAGCAGTGTTTGCCCGGCGAGACCAGTGGCACCTACCACGCCAATACGTATGCCTGCCGGAATGGTGCTGTGCTGGGTAGGCATGGTTTGGGGGTTGGATTTAAAGGGTATCCAGTGCCTGGTGGAGGTCGGCAATGAGATCCTCCGCGGCTTCTATTCCACAGCTCAGTCGGATCAGGTTGGGTGTGATATCGGGGTGGCGCACCATTTCAGGGATACTGGCGTGTGTCATGGTTGCCGGATGCGAAACCAGGGATTCCGTACCCCCTAAGGATTCGCCCAAAATCCATATGCGCAGCTGGCGGAGCATTGAGAGGATGCGGTCGGTATCTTGGGTTCGCAGATAGACGGCGATCATTCCTCCGCCGTAGCCATTCATTTGTTTGTGGACGAGGTGGTGCTGCGGGTGGTCGGGTAAGCCCGGGTAGCGCACACGTTCTACAGCTGGGTGTGAACGCAGTGCCTGGGCAACTGCCAGCGCATTGGCGCACTGTTTTTCAATGCGCAGGTGCAGGGTTCGGATTCCGCGTAATGTCAGGAAGCATTCCATGGGTCCGGGGATGGCACCGCGTGTTTTTTGCCAGAACCGGATGGCTTCTTCCAGTTGTGGGGACTTGCCAATGACTGCGCCCAGTAACAGGTCGGAGTGCCCTCCAAGGTATTTGGTCGCAGAGTGCACGACTAAATCTGCTCCCCAGCGTAAAGGACTTTGCAGGTAGGGTGTGGCAAAGGTGTTGTCCACGACCAGGATTGTATCTTTCCCTTTTGCCCTGGCGATGGTTTCTATATCCAGGAGGGTGAGCAGGGGGTTCGTAGGTGTTTCAATCCAGATGAGGCGGGCTGACCTGGCAAGATCCAGTAGTTGTTCTGTGGTGCGGCACCACTGGATTTCCACGCCATATCGCTGGTAGGCGAATTGTGCTAAGCGCCATGTCCCGCCGTATACATCCAGGTAGATCAGGCAGCGGTCACCGCGCTCCAGCAGGCTGAACACGGCGTCAATGGCTGCCATGCCACTGGCAAAGGCGACTGCCCATTGCCCTCCTTCTTCTATTGCGGCGAGGACTTCTTCTAAGATGGCGCGTGTGGGGTGATCACTTCGTGCGTATTCATGGAGTTGTTCAGGGGGTTGGTCGCCCAGCCACTGGGCATATGTGGACACGAAATAGACAGGTGGGGTGACGGCGCCTGTCCATCGGTCAGGAATTCCCTGATGGACCAGGCGTGTTGCCGGGTGCATGGCTGGCTGCTTGCTCTCTTCCGTTCCCATGAATATGCATTTCTCCAATGAAGAAACCTACGGGCATTTTGGGATAGAACCAGGTGCTCTTTGGGGGGAGGCGCCGACCGTTTATGCACCACTGGAGAATTGTTGCGTATGGTACGGGTGGGAGAAAGAGCCAGGTCTCTGTGGCAGCTGCTGTTGCTGATGATGTCTGGTGTTCCTGTGCCAGCTTTTTCAGGATTGTGGGGATCTGGTTGGGTGGATAGGTCTGCCAGGCGAAAGATTGTGCGGCGCGGTGGAAGGCTTCCACTGCCGAAAGTACGTCCATATCCCAGAGATACCACTGTCCGCTCCACAGACAGGGTTGTTTCTGGCAGGGTGCGGGCAATCTGGCTGGTTGCTCTTCAGATTCAGGTAGAGAGAGGGGAGCAATTTTTCCGGGCAGATGAAGGTCGTGGAGGGCGCAAGGTACTCTGCGCACGTACATAGGAACCTGTGATAGGGATTCAGGACCCGTTGCCAATATCGGGAGATATCCGTGGGTTTGTTGCCAGGTGTGGAACCGGTGGTGGCCATCGGCGACGAACCAGATGGCATCCCGGAGTACTTCACTGTGGATGCGTACACGGACTTCCCGGATGGTGATCTGGTGGTTGCCCGGTGCGGATAAACACCACAAACACTGGATTTCTTCCCACTGGTACCAGGGCAGGGTATTGCCTTTGGGATCGCTGATGATGAACCAGACGGGATGCCACATTAAGCCTGTGGCTTTCACGACCTGGAGGATTTCGTGGTGTCGGCGTACGGACACTTCCTCGTGCAGCACGAAATGGATGGGAGAGTTTGCATGCTTTGCTGTGTTGCTGTCGGTTGCGTGGGGTTGCTCGCTATTGGATGGTTGGATGGATAGGCTGGCGATCAGTCCCTGTACGCGGGAGTTGTCAGTCTGGTGCTCATACAGGAAATACGTGCCGGACTGTCCTACAGGGCAATACCAGCCGGGTATGTAAGAAGAGGTGGGGGAAGGCGTGGTGGACAGCAGTTGGCGTAGCCAGTTTTCAATGTCGTAAGGGTGGTTACTTGCCAAGAGCAGATGCCCCATTCCCCGGAGAATCCGCCATCCATAGAAAGGGTGAATGATTTGTTGTAGGCGTGCATTTGTTTGCGCCGATGCTGGAGCTGACGATGTAGCCACCATGGGCAAATCCAATCAGCGGTATATTGCTTGGGATTAATGACGAAGATGGAGGCTTCGTTTTTCCTTTTTGCGGAACATTTCTGCGGTCCGTCCTTTGTATTGTGTCCGTGGTCGGCGGTGGGTGCGTGAGGCGAAGGGTGTCCCCCGATATTGGCTGCGTCGGACGCGCACCTGTGAGGGAGAGGAGAAGGGTGCTCGCCGATAGCTGCGCCGGTAGGAACGTTGTGCTAACATCATTCCGTTCATGCGTCGGCGGTAACGGTTGGCGGAATAGCGCCGTCCACCGCGTACGCGCCGTGCGTAGCGCAGGCCGGATGCGCGACTGGCGCGTTTTGCTGAGGTGTAGGAGTTGCCATAGTCGCTCCATCCGCCGTGGAAGGCGCGTCGTGCTTTCCGTGCAACGCTTCTGGGTACGCACCCGTAGCCGGTGGGACAGCCCGTCTTGGGTGCACAGTCCCAAGTGATGGGCAATGCCAGACACCCAGCACACAACAATGCCAGGGCACTTCTCCACTTCATGAATCTGTCTTCAGCAAGGTTTTGTTCCTGGTTGGGCTCTACTTGACAAGATAGCCCCTATTAGGGGAACTTTCGTATTCCAGTAAAAAGTTCCGGATGGATGATGGGGGGTGTCGGGTTGGACGAGCAGGACTCGGGAAGCAAAAAGTAAAGGTACGACGGTTGTGTTTGGCTGCTTGAACAAAACAGATTGATGAACATGGAGTTTTGGCGTCGGACGCGTCAGGCACTGTCGCCTGCTTTTCAAAGTCGGTGGGAAGCCCTTGCGCGTCATGAGGTGGCGATTGTTGGGTGTGGCGCCCTTGCCCATGCCGTCTTAGCATTGCTGCCAGGGATGGGTTTCCAGCGTTTTCATCTGATTGATGGCGATGTGGTTGAGTTTTCTAATCTGGCAAGGCAATTTCTGTTTACCGAAGAGGAAGAAGGTGCGTTGAAAGCGCGTGTACTGGCAAAGTATTTGCGTCGTCGTTATTCGGGTTTGTCTGTTCGTGTAACGGATCAGTATCTTACGCCAGCCAATGCGGAACAGTTGCTGGCGTCGGCAACCCTGATCTTGGATTGTGCCGATCAGATTGCCGTAACCTATCTGATCAATGATCTGGCTTACAGGTGGAAGAAACCATGGGTGTATGGTGCGGTATCGGGGCAAACGGGGTATTGCGCGACGTTTTTGCCTGATACACCGAACTTTCGGGATTTGTTTCCGGAGGTACCCCCTGCAGGTGCGCTTGCGGATTGTCAGCGATTGGGCGTTTTACCGACGGTTGTTGCCTGGATAGGGATGTGGATGGCGCAGGAAGCGTTTCAGATTGGGCTGGGGGGGCGGCCGCGCCTTGCAGGTCAATTGCTGGTTTGCCATATGGATGACCCGGTTCCGGAGGTGCTGACGATTACTGAACATCCAGCGAACCCGTTGCGGGGTTCGGATGTGGATTTCCAGCGGTTGATCTGGGAAACCTGGTTGCGTGCATTGCCTGCCTGTGTACCCGATAGAGGCATACTCATGCCCGAAGATTTTCTCCGTTCACTGAATGCGGTGTTTCCTGGTTCTGACTCAGGGAGTGGTATCCTTGTGGTGGACTTGCGTGAAGAGGAGGAGCGTCTTGTAGAGGGTGAGTTACCCGGCAGTTTGTCTCTGCCCTTTTCGCGGGTTGTTCAAAGCGGGGATGGACAGGTTGTTCGGGAAGCGATTCAGCGATATCTGGATGATCATCCGCAAGTTCGTCAGGGTGTTCTGGTCTGTCAGGAGGGTGTACGCAGTGGACGTGCCTGGTGGTTGTTCACTGCGATGTTTCCGCGCATCCGGTGGTATAGTCTTGTGGGGGGCTGGCGACGGTTGCACGCGTATTTGCAGTTTGCGTCTCCTGTAAGTAAAGAGCATTGAGCGGTCTTCTTGAGGTGTCGGGAAAGAGGCAGGTGTTGCCGGTGTGGGGAAGATGGCTTAAACAGGCTGCTGTACAGTGTTTTCTGAAGATTGGGGTGGGCTGGCATTTTTTTCAAAAATGGGATGCAACCTTTTTGCCTTTCCCTGCATCCTTATTCTATGGAATGAACATGATGCATGACTTGCCTGATTGTCAGGGCAACGAGAAATCATGGAGGGTTTGAAGGAACTCAGTTTGATTCAATGTGCAGGAATACGTGGTTAACCAATGCATCGCGTTGTAAAATCGGGGTGAGCCATGCTGTGCGTGCGTGTACGGAATTGGGTCTGGTCGGTTGTACGTGCTGGTGTTGCGAGTTGGGTGCTGGTGGGTTCGGTCTGGCAGGGGGTTGCGCAGTCCACGTGGGCATTGCGTTTTGGTGATAACGTGAACAATGGGACACAGTTTGCACCATCTTTGTTGCGAGCAGATCCGGTTACGAGTACGTTCCTGGTAGGTGGGAAAGCCTACAGTGCTGCTCAGGAACAGCTGTTTTTGCTACGGGTTGGTGCGCAGGGTGCACCCATAGATACTGCCTTTTTAGCGCTCAACAGTGGCAACTATGCGCTGTTTTATGCGAAGGGTGCGTATCGGTTAGCCACGGGCGAATGGCTTGTCGTAGGGGATGCGGCTGACAACGGTACTTTTGAACGGATGGGGTGGATTGCCAAAATCAATCTTGCGGGCAATTCCCTGGTGTGGACACGAACCTATAAATTTCAGACGCAGGCGTGGTTTGGCAGCTTTGCCACATTCTCTGCGGTGGTTCGTCATCCGGTGAATACAGCGTTTGTTCTGGCGGGCGGAGCCGCTATTCAATCCAGTCAGGGATATGTGTGTGCGGTGCTGGTTCAGACGGACACTTCTGGGCAAAACCCCTCGGTGCTTACCCAGCTGTGCGGGAATTCAGCGAGTCCCTTCTCTGCATTCTTTGCCGATGTGCGCGTTACTTCCGATACACATTTTCTGGCGGTAGGGCGCTATACACTGAGTGGTATCCAGCGTGGGCTCATTGCCAAAGTGGATATGTCCGGGAATGTGGTGTGGGCAACCACCATTGGTCAGAACAACGTGTACATTGATTTGTGGCGTGTTCAGGAAGTGGGGGGCTACTATGTGGCGGCGGGTGTCGCGGTGTTCTGTGGAGGCGGTGGATGCAAGGGTGATCCCTTCCTGATAGGTGTGAATCCTGCCAATGGAACGATTGTCTGGCATAAAGTGATCAAAGAAAGCAACCTGAACATCAACAACATAGACGAAAGTGCATTTGATGTGGTGGTGCTTCCCTCGGGGAATGCGGGGATAGTGGCGTACACAGGTGCGTATGTTGATCCGGTGAGTGGTGGTGGGAACGGTGGAGTTCTCTTCGTGGAAATTCAGCCGGGGACCGGTACGATTGTCCAGGCACATGCGTACGATATGGCGAATACGCCGGCATCTACGTCGTTGCCCGCTGTGTGGATGGATCTGGCATCTGATGGGGCACCGGTCATGACTGTGGGCACTACCCATATGGTTGGCGAACAGGAAGTCCTTCTTTTCAAGGTGGACACGACAGGGGCTTTTCTTTGCAACGTGCTGAATGTGCAGTCGGTGAATACGGTGTATACCAGTACGCTGAGCAGTCCTCTGATCAATACGATCTCGGCTTCTAACTACAACTTCAACATCCAGGGTGCACCCCCTGTGTTTACAGGATTTGCCAACGTTTCCGGTGCGGTAATTCCCTACACGCCTTTGATCAGTTCCATTACGGCGACAGATCCACTATGTGCTGGAGATACAACAGGCGCGATTACACTGTCTGTGGTGCCTGGCAATGTGCAAACGGTTTGGACGAACTCGGCGGGGGATACCATTGCCAGCGGTACTTTGAGCGTCAACCAGCTGGGTGCCGATACCTACACGGTTGAGATCACCCATCCATTCACGGGCTGTCAGACGTTTGTCAACGTGATCCTGGATGAGCCCGCTCCCCTGACGATACAGGGTACAGTGACTGACGCGACGTGCGCAGAGCTTAATAACGGAGCAATTGACATTACGGTGAGTGGCGGTACACCCGGGTATCAGTACACATGGCTGGACTCCAACCAGAACGTCATAGATACAGCGCAGGACCTGGCGTGGATTGGCGGAGGTACTTACACGGTCATTGTAACCGATGCCAATGGCTGTAGCGACACCATGCAGTTTACGGTACAGGCGCCGCCACCCCTAATAGTGACCATCCAGTACGATTCTGCGAGCCAGACACTGACAGCTCAAGCCAGCGGAGGTACACCACCCTACCAGTACAGCTGGAACACGGGCGAGACGGGTCAGACTCTATCTGTGGACAGCAGTGGGACATACATTGTGTATGCGACCGACGCCAACGGGTGCATAGACACGGCAAGCTATACTGTAACACTGCCAGCGACTGGCTTGGTGGTTCAGGGGGATGCGATGGAGGATGGGGACGTGGTATGTGCACTCAGACGACTTGCCCATACAGGCTATGGATGGTACTTAGAATGCACGGCGCCTATTGATGCCGCGACTCTCTTCACGATAGATGGGCGACAATTGTACCACTGGGAGGTGAGCGGTGATGTAGGGGTGCGGGTTCGGAGGACGATTCTTTGGGGCGATCATTGGATGGTGCCCGAAGGGGTGTATATGCTGCGGGTGGTGACGGAAGGGGGTGTAGTGGTGGAGTGGGTTATGGGGTGGTGAGTTTTTGGGTTTTCGGGTTGGGGCGTTCGGCGCTGGCTTGCAGGGAGTTAGGGCGAGCCAGCGCTGGCTCGCCCTAACTCCCTGCAAGCCAGCGCCGAACGCCCCAACCCGAAAACCCAAAAACCTCAATCCCCTACCCCCCTTCCCACCTTCCACACACTTCTTTCTCCTGTTCTACCCAGCCACTCCAGGAGGTATGTGGCTCGTGTCGGTGGCACCCTCAGATGGCATGTCCGGCGTGGTTGAACGATGCAGGTTGCCAGTACCTGACCCGTACCCGCTGAAATCAGGCGTACCCGACCACTCCGGGCACAGGATACTTCCCAACGCGTGTCAGATTGCCTGAGCTGACATGGGAATTGTGTGGCTTGGGCAATGAAGGCGTCAGTTATCCCCGTAGGCGGATTGTCAGAAACCAGCACGCTGATTGTATCCCGGGCTGTGCATAGGTGGTCGTCCTGAACCTCCACCCAGTACGTCCCGCTTTGTGAAACGGTGATGGAAGCGCTTACAGCACCGGTACTCCACAGGTAGGTATGCGGAGGTGTGCCTCCCTGGCTGATTGCCGTCAGAGTGTTGGAGCCGTATTGTCCGGTGATGTGGACAGTCAGCAAAGGCGGGGCAGGCACAAAGATGGTTGCCGTGGCAGCACAACCTGTCGTGTCGGTCACGGTGACCTGGTAAACGCCAGAGTCAATGCTGGTCAGTGTGGCGGAGGTATCGCCCGTTGACCACAAATAGTGGAAGGGACCCGCACCCTGGACATTCAGTGTGATTGCCCCATCGGCAGAATGCGTGCACAGAGGCGTGTCAATCGTGTAGTGAATTTGCGGAGGGGGATTCATCAGGTTGATACCCTGACCTGTGGCAACAAGCGTGTAGCTGGCAGCGGGCATAACCCGGATGGGTACCGTCAAATCTGCATAAGCAGAGGTGTCCATCCCGATGGGTACAAGCAGCATTGTGTCTACGATCTGGCATGGGGGGACCATCGTGGTGTCGCGAAAGCCCAGCAATTTGTTGCAGTCGTACTGGTAAGCGTAATTCAATCGGAGCAGTGCAGGACGTAAAGACAAGCCCAGCGAATCAATGAATGTCAGGGCATAAAACGTATAGGGGTCGTGGGGTGCATGGTTCAGGGTTATGACGCGTCCCACGCGATAGCCAGCACTGCCTCCGCCAATGAGCCGGTGCACCGTGTCAAACACGAAGGTATTCCAGTCCAGAGTAGACAGGGAAATCTTGTAGACCTGCATAGTGGTGGTACCGTATACGATTTTGTCTCCCCGAAGGGGAAGCAACGTGTGTGGACGAGTGAAATACCAGAAACATGCATTCCAGGGTCCCCGAACAAAGACACGAAGTGGTGCTCCATTCATGAGTTCAGCCAGTGTCGTTTTGGCAAATCCCTGCACTTTATGGGGGTAACCATTGACGTAGTACACGCCATACAGTTCCAGGAATAATGTGTCTTCTACAAAAAAGGCGTTGTTCAGGTAGAGGTAGGAGGTGAAGGCATCAAAGGGCAAGCTGTACTGGTAGCGGTTTCCCCACAGCGGGTTTAAATTGGTATCCAGCAATAGTGCGTACAGGCGGTCCTCGTCGGGAAACGTGGGGCCTGCCGAAAGTGCCAGATACCGGTCGGGTGCTACGCGCAGGAAGAATACTCTGCCCGGGGGTGCCACCCCATATACATTATTACTTGCCATGAGGAACTCCCGGAAAATGCGTATGCGCAGCACGGTATCTTCCGGGACAACGATGCCAAAATTGACCGTTGTGGATGGCCAGGGTGATAGGGAGCCGGACCCGCCGAACGCCACCAGAAACCGCGTACGCCCACCATCCGTGCCAATGTAATGGACTCCTGCCCAGTGATCCAGATTGCCCGTGTAGTAATCCAGGTAACGCATCGGGTCTGCATTGCCTGTACTGTCCAGTTTGAGTATGCTGGGGTAGAGGAATGCACTGCCATGGACAAGCCATACGTAGACATTGCCCTGGTGGTCGGGCACAATGAAGTAAGTATAGCTGGAGGCAGGTGAGATGCGCCGACACCAGCGTAAGTTGCCAGTTTCCGTAAGTCGGCACACCATTCGGTTACGTTGCCAGCCCGTGATGAATACGTTGCCAAGGCTATCGGGCACAGGTGGTATCCAGTAGGCGGATTGTGGCGAGTGCAAATCGGATTCGGCGTCGTACTGGACCATAACCCCCCACGTACCGGTACTTTGTGCTATGAGGACCAGTGTGGCGATTTGCCATTCGCCAAGTGCGAAAAGCCAGAATTTCTTCATTGCATCACTGTGTTTGGATGGTTAAGGTTACCGGGATAAGAGCATGTACAAGTTGCTGAAAGCTTGCCTCAGGAGTGTGGACAACTAAGAGTAGCATACCTGGTGGTATCTGCAGGTTTGGTGCCATACCGGGTTGCCATCTGTAGTGTTGTCGTCCATCCAGTGTGTACACGCTGAGTACAAGAGGGGTATGGCATGTGAGCGTCCACCGCTGAACACTCCATTGGCGCAACTGACAGGGTGTTCTATCGGGCTGGTTGGCAGTCATGCCGGTGGGAACACTCCCAACTGTGAAGGTGTGTGTGGTGGTGCATCCGTTGGCATCTGTAACCGTTACTGTATAGGTACCGGGCCCTGTGATCAGCACTGTATCGTCTGTTAAGTTGCCTTCCCACAGGTAGGAATAGGGAGGGGTGCCACCTGAGACTTCTACCCAGGCAAGTCCGCTGATTGTATCCACAACCACGGTAACTGTAAGGGGTAGAGGGTCAGTTACCTCCACCCAGAGGAAGTTCTGGCAGCCACTGGCATCTGAGACGGCAAGTGTGTAAGTGCCTGCGGGAATCCCTGAGAGATCTTCGGTTGTGGCGCCCGTTGACCATTGAAAGGAATAAGGTGGATTACCGCCAGTTACGCTTACTGTGATGGCTCCGTCCGAGTATCCATAGCAGGATGGCGAAACTATGCTGTCAAGTAGTATTGAGGGTGCGTTGGGGTCAGGAAGCACGATTGCAGTGTCGTGGGTGCAGCCATTGGCATCTGTCACGGTTGCAATATACACTCCTGCAGATAAGCCATTGATTGCCGTTCCGGTGTCGCCATGGCTCCATACGACTGAATAGGGCGGGGCGCCCCCACCCACCTGCAAGAGAAGTGATCCATCACCAGCACCACACGCCGAGGGAAGCGTAATCACCACAGAAGGGGTCACCAGAAGTGGGGGCGCCTGCAACACAACTGTGTCCGCCCGAATGCAACCAAAACTATCCTGCACCTGAACAATGTAGGTATCCGCAGGGACGTCTGTCAGCACACTGCCTGTGTCGCCCGTATTCCACGTAATCTGGTAGGGGGGACCACCCCCGCTTGCACTTACGACAATCCTGCCACTTGCTTCATTGGCACATGCTGGATGCACAACACTGTCAATGGAGATTGTGAGGGGGGTGGATGGCTCTGAGAGCGTATAGGTTTGCTGGTGCTGACATCCGTTGGCGTCCGTAACCGTCACGGTATAGGTTCCTGCGGGCAGGTTGGTGATCTGGTTACCGGTCTGTCCATTGCTCCACTGGTAAGTATAACCGGGTGTACCTCCGTAAGCCGTAACGATAATCAGTCCGGTTGAGTCGCCTTTGCAGGCAATGTGTCGGATGCTGTCTATGGTCACAGATAGGGGAGGTGGTTCCTGGATGGAAATCGTGATTACCGCCACACAGTTTTGTCCATCCACGATGGAGTCTTTCCATGTGCCGGCTGTAAGTCCCCAGATGGAGTCAGTGGAGCCATCGGGTGCCGTTTGCTGATTTGGCGGTGTGGGTGTCCAGTGATGGGTGAAGGGTGTGGTGCCTGCGACGCTCAAACGGATCCATCCGTCGGATCCACCCGAACAGGAGACATCTCCTTTGGTAATCAGGGCTGAGACATTGCACAGGTAGGAGCAGTTGGCGGGTGTCAGGGGTGTCATGGTTCCGTGGCAGTGGGTACCCGGGATGCTCAGGTTCATCTTTTCGGTCACGGCATTGATGTTGGAAGCGTTAAGGGTTCGTTTGGTCTGACCGGCGCTGAGTGTCCAGTGCATGAGGTCGGTGGGGTCAATGACGTGTCCCAGTCCTAAGCCATGCCCCAGTTCATGCAGGATTGCGGATTCCAGGTCGTACTGGGTGCTTCCCGGATTGCCAGTGCCCACATACCAGTTTTCGGCGTTGTCCACGACGAGGTCAACTTCGCTGATGTAGTAATCGCGGATTCCGCTATTGAGGCAGTAGGCGTACCAGAAGATGGCGAAGGCGAGGGTTCCGCCCGGCCCGTCTATCGCAGTATATGCCACTATGTTCAGGTTATCGTTCTGGTGGGTGTTGGTGGTTGTGGTGCCCGTAGCGGTGTCAATATGGACGAAGGTGTTGCATCGCCAGGTGGTCATTGCGCGCTTGAGCGTTTGCCAGGCACCTGTGAAGATGTTTTTGAAGGAATCACTGGGTGTGAACATGTAGCCTCCGGTGTTGCCAATGTCTGCATAGTGGATGGTTCGGCGGGCACCTGCCAGAATCGGTTCATACACACTGTAGGATATGGTAGTGGGTGTGGGGGCGGTGGCGCATACGTTGTTGACGCATACCTGGACGGAACCGGTCCCTGCCAGGTCGGCAGGAGATACCAGGTTAAAGGGCACGATCACCTGAATTTGCGTGCTGGACCAGGAGACGTAGTAGAGTGAGTTGTCTACGGGATCGTAGGTTGCTCCGCCATTGTTGGGGTTGGGGAAAGCCACGTAGGTGCCAGTGCCCACATTGGGTCCATTGCCAAAGTTGTTGCCGGTGATGGTGAGCGTATCACCACAACCTGCACAGACACCCGATGGCGAGACGCCGGTGATGACGGGCGCCATAGATGAGCCCGATAATGGCTCAGCAAAATTATTGGGGTAGTTTTGAAGGTGTTTACCCAGCTGGTTCAATGAATCAATGACTGCCTGCACGTCAGGGTATGGGTTGAGCAGGTCAAAAGCCTGGCCACCCCGAATGAAGATGTAGCTGTAACCGAAGAAGGCGGGTTGCCACTGGTTGTTAACCTGTTTCAAGAAGGCGATGAGTGTGGTTCCTGGTTTGGGGAACACTTCTGCGGAGTGGAGGCAACCGATTCCGTTGTATTCGCCACCCCACAGGTAGAGGCGGATGGTATCGGGCAGGCTTCCTTTCCAGTGGTGTGTGATTTTCAGCAGGATGGGTGTTTGGATCAAGCCGGTTTCAGAATGGAGTTGTGCGGGTTCGTGTGCGAGGACACGTGCCAGGACGACAGCCTTACTGCGCAAATAGCGCTGTGCAATAGCAAGATATGAGAATTGGCCGGCGTAAGCCGGTACGAGTCCACTCATCAGCAGACCTGCCCTTAGTGTCAAGGCGAAAATCGTTCGCTTGCGTTGGTGCATGTTGTTGTGCATGGGTTTGATGTTTACTGGTGGTTAGGGCGGATGGCAAAGACCTCGTCGCCAATGCGTATCCGGATGATGGATGCATCGTTGACGGAGAAAGCATGCGTACCGGGAAGGAGCATCCCTGCGTTTTTCTGCCAGAGTAATTTTCCATCCAGTGCGTATCCTTCTATTCCCACGTAGGTCATGGTTGTGGTGGTTATGTAGAGTGTCTGGTCTATGAGCCGAATGTTGGGGGGAAAGGCTTTTGACGAGTCGGGCATGGTGGAAGCGGTCAGGATGTCGGGTCCCCATTCCAGGAGGACGGCAAATCCTTCGTATCCCCCGTTGTAGGTAGGGTCGTAGGAGGTGGGTCGGGTTGGCAGTCCGCATCCCCAGCGCCATTCACCGGCAACAACCACCCATCCCCCATAGGGATGTGCAGCCGACGGAATAGGCAGGATTGCATAACCAATACAATCGGCGCCATGTCCAATTCGTGTGCAGGACACGTTTTTCAGGGTTGTATCCAGGACGAGGGCGTAAGCCATTCTATCGTCTTCGTTCAGCACCTGATCGTAAGCGCCGTCTGTCACGTGCAGCATGCATATGGTATCGTTGGGGTTGTTGATAAAGATAGTGCTTGAGCCTCTGTGGTAGCCAGTTACGTAAATCAGATTGGATTTCTTATCGTATCGGGCATCTTCAATGGAGATGCCGGCATCAGCACCAACATGGTAAATATGCAGGACGTTTTTCAGCTGGGCATCCATAACAAAAGCGAATGCGCCTTTTTGGCAGCGAGAAGTGTCAAACGGGTAAGGCAACCCTGAGGATCCGGCATTCAGTTCAGAGAAGACGACGACTCTGTCGTCAATCAGAACAATTTCGTAAGCTGTGTTGAACCCATAATCGGAACCTATGTAGGTGGCGCGTTTCAGCTGTGACAGGTCAAAGGAAAAGGCGGCAAGGTAGGCATTTTCATTGTTGAAGGGGGGCATGGGCATCCAGGCGTCTATGGATGCGGTCAGGTCGCCGCCCACGTTGTCGCCATCGCCATCCCAGATGTTGGTCAAGGCGTACACGGTTTCCGTTGAGAAGTCCACTTCAATATCCCGGAGTGAGACGCGGTCAAAGTCTCCGATGTAGGTGACGAGGTATATGTCGTCCAAAAGGAAAGAAACCAAGGTGATCCAGCCATGTCTTCCACCGGCTATAGACCATTCATAGGAGGTGTCATAGCCAACGGTTGAGAGTACGCTTCCCATGTTGGGCCATTCTGCCAGGGGGCTGTTATTGAGGTCATCCACATCGTTGTTTGCGCTGGAATAGCCGGCAATGAAATATCCTCCATCCTCAAATCGTCCAATTTCAATATCGGTGAGGATGTCGTCGGTGGCGAATCCGCCAATTTTGGTGCTGGCAATCAGTGTGGATAAATCGGGAGAAAGCACACTGATAAATGCGTTATCACCCGAGTATAAGTATGTTGCGCCCCAGGAGGCGGCAGTGGTGGTAACGGGGAAGTAGGGAGTGAGTCCGCCGGTGGCGGCGGTCCAGCCGCCAACTACCACGTTAAACTCTGTAGTGGTTGCAAAAACTGTGTCTATTTTCACGACTGTGGCGATATCGGTGTTGCATCCGCCGAGGTAGGTGGCGTTTAAGATGTAGCGGAGCTGGGAGTCCATTCGTATGATGAAGGCGTCGGCGGAGCCCAGTCCCTGGTCGGGAGCATGCCCAGGCTGGACGGCGTTGCGTGTTGCCGGTGGGAAAGAAATGGAGCTGGTATAGCCCACCATATAGATGGTTCCGTCGGGAGCGCGTGTCATATCCAGGATGGCGTCATCGTCTTCGCCGCCCAGGTAGGTTCCTTCTGTCAGGAAGCGCAGTTCGGGGTCAATGGTGTAGGGTTGTGTCCAGTTCAGTCCGTCAAAGGTGGGATAGAGGATATTGCCTTTTCGTACGAATTTGCCCGGGTAGCGAGTAGTGCCCTGGAAGGCAACGGGATGGCGCAGGAATAGTCTGGTGGTTGATGGGCTGTCGGTGGTGGGTAGAGTAAGGAGGACTCCTGAATCGGTGATTAGCACCGTGGTGCTGGGATTGAGGATGAGGAATCCGAGGCTGTCTGGAGGCAAGCCTCCAGCCACATTCCAAGAAAACATGAGTTGCTGACGTTCTGAGAAATGCAGGAATAATTCCACGGAGGGATTTTGGGAGGGATTTTGCCAGTGCAGGGCGTGTGCACCGGTCAGGTGGATACCTTCGGTAGAGCCTTTGAACCAGGTGAGGGTGGGTGCGGGTTCAGTGAAGGCTTTGCCTTCTGGGTTCCCTGAGATTTTTCTCAGTTGCAGGATGGGGGTGGCTGTCCAGGCGATTGTGTTCTGGTGGATGGTCAGCTGGGGCTGGTGGAATAGATGCCAGTGGTTCTCGTACAGGTAAAATAAACCTGCCGGTAGGGAGTAGGAGGAGGTGGGCAGACTGATCAGTAGAAGGGGTAGCAGTCCGGGAGCTGATCGGACGCCCTTTCTCAATGCAAGCATTGTTGGCATGGGATTTTGTATGTCCAGCTTTTTCCGGATTGGAGGTTCTGGATTCGGACGAAGAGGAGGGCAGGGGGGAGTGGCAGGGCGAACGAGTTTTGATGTGCGGGGATGCGTTGCTGTAGCCAGAGTCTGCCTTCGGGCAGGTATGCCTGGATGATCCACTCGTTGTGGTTGGGTTCGTTGTCTGTCCACTGGAAGGTTGCCTGGGTGCCCAGGTGGACGATTTGCCAGGGTGAGGTTGAGCTGGTAGTGGGCATAAGGGCGTCTGTGCTGGTGCCTGTGACAGGCTGGCAATTCTGTGAACGGATTCGGATGTTGTCTATGAAGATCAGGGCACACAATTTTTGTTTGACGCCGAATCGGATGGCGATGGTCTGGTTCACGTAGGGGGTCAGGTCAAGGGTTTCGTGGCTCCATCGGTCGGGGTCCGGGAGGAGCAATCGTCCGTAGTTGTTGGAGTCGCTGATGGTGTATGTGGCGAGTTGTAGTCCGCCTTTCTGGTAGATGGTTTGCCAGGATTGTCCGCAGTTGGTGGAAACCTGTATGTAGAGGGTATCAGAACCCAGTGTACATCCCAAGCCAATTGTTCCGCCTGAGTTGATGATGTAGGCGCTGAGGTCAAATTCCAAGGTGGCAGAGGTTGCGCCCGTCAGTGAGATGTATGGGAGCTGGAAGTAACGTGTACCGGAGTTGGTGTCGTTTGGCAATCCCCAGTAGAGGTAAATTGCTGCGCCGGTATCGGAGGCGCCCGGGAATATGGGTGTACGTCCCCAGGTGTGGCCATATTCGTAGTTGTTGGCTTCTTGGATTCTTATATTGGGTGTCAGCTGGATGTAGGGTCCGGGTACGCGGTGTTCGTTGAAAGTTTCGGTGTGTGAGCAGGCGAGGGGTGCTGTGAATGCGAGGGTATACTCGTTGTTGTTGGGGCACTGGTCTTCCTGGGTGGGTGCAGGGTCTATGCGGAGTGTCAGGTGGTGGAGTCCTGGTCCATAGTAGAGGATGTACTGGGCGTTGTGCATCCAGGTGAGGTGGAGTTTTTCGCCGGGTGCCAGTGTTCGTGTGGAGAATTTTTCTTCTATGAGCTGGTTGTCCAGGTAGAGTTTGATGGAGAAGCCATGGGCGGTATCCAGTCCTTTGTTGATGAGGGTCGCCTTGAGCGTATCCAGCTGGTAGTTGCAGTCCTGGATGGGAATGTCTACCGAAAGGATTGCCAGGTCTGGGGAGGGGCAATGCGCCTGTGCGCAACCATTAGATTCCAGGAGTATGCCTCGCTGTGTCCTGTAGTAGTCCAGGGCTGCCCACATACGTGCGACCTGCCCTTCGGTGAACAGATGCATGCAGCTATCCCGTGTGTAATCCATGTAGTTCTGGTGCATACGCCGTGTGTTGCAGCTCTGTACGGGAGGGCATCCGTAGTTGGGTGCGACGCAGGGTGGGGTATCTTCCACGCCGTCGTCTTCTTCGCAGGATAGGTAGGTATCGCCCCAGATGTGGCGGAGTGCGAAGAAGTGTCCCATTTCGTGGACAATTGTTTTGGGGTTCTTGTTCAGTCTTGCGATACCGAGGACGACTCCCGGAGGTTCGGTGGTGTCATCGGGGAAGGTGGCGTAACCCAGCAGGTTGGTGTCACAGAAGGGAGCGATCCATACGTTGATGTATCGTGTGGGGTCCCAGGGGCTGATTCCGCCCTGTGCGGTGTTTTTGATGGCGCTGAGGTTGGCGTCGGGGAAGCAGTTGCTGACCTGTTTGTAGTTGATTCCGATGGTGGGTTGTCCGGCGGGGTCGGTGGAAGCTAAGCAGAATTCTATTCGGCTGTCGGCGGCTAAGTGTCGGAAGTCTGGCAGGATTTTATTGTGGTCAGTGGGGTTGGAGTGGCGGAAGCTTTCGTTGAGGATCTGGAGTTGCTGCAGGATGTCGCCGGTATAGACGCGTTCGTTGTCATTGCGGTAGAGGACGTGGAAGACGATTGGGAAGTAGACGACGGGCATGGTTTCAGCGCGCGTAGCTTCGTAGTAGAGACGTGCCCGTTGCTGGATCCATTCTTCAAAGGGGTCTGTAGAGTTGGCAGGGATATGTCGGATGCTTTTGCAGTAGTAGGGTTGGTGGGTTTGGGCGAAGGTTGTTGGGGTGATTGGGTTGGTGAGCAAGAACAAGAAGGGGATGAGTGTCCAGTTTGTGAAAGGGGTGTGGGTTGGATGGGGGAAGGTGTGTGTGCCTGGACATTGCATTCTCTGGGGATTCAGTGAGTTGGCGATTGGGCAAAGGGTTTTGGGCACGACTTCTGCTTTAAAAGGTAGCTGGTGTGTGGAGGGTAGCCAATCCAAAAATTGCTCAAAATGAATTTGCATGTGGGTGCAATGCGCATGCAAATAGTTCAGATATACAGGAATTTGCATAGGGTTCATGCTGAATCTGGAAAATTGTGCTGTGTTTTGTGGGTGTTATCTGGGCTTCGGGACAAAGGAACCAATTTTGGGAACTTTCTCTTTGATGGTTTTGGCTTTTCTTTTTTGCAGGCGAGTGGCTATGGTCCTGGGCAAATTGCAGGGACGGAAAGAGCAGTGAGTAAATGACGGGATGGATGACAGGTGATCGGGGTGGGCAGGTGGTTTCTTCTGGGGAGAAGATGCCTGCCCCAGCGTTGTATTTGCGGTTTTGTCCGTCGTGTCAGGGTGCAATTTCCAGTGATCGGCTCTGGCGGGGTTTACCGTGTGAGCGGTGTTTACCCTCGGAGAAAGTGCCAGTCGGGGAAGGTGAGGATGTTTGGCAGGTACTGGTGCGTGTGCTGCCCAGCGAGAATCATATGGTTCCGTATCTTGAGGCGGTTAGACGCACTCAGGAATTCGCCCAGTTTTTTCAGCGGGTGACGGGTTTTACACTTGCCCCGCTGCAGGGAATGTGGACGCGTCGTTTCTTTTTGAAGGAGTCGTTTGCGATTGTTTCTCCGCCGGGCTTGGGGAAAACCACCTGGGGCTTAACGCTGAGCTTGTTTCTAACGGGGAAGGTGCTGGTTCTGGTGCCCACACGTCTTTTAGGCCAGCAAATCTATGAAAAACTCCAGCAATTTCAGGCGAATGTAGAGGGCCAGTTGCGACGTCGTATTCTTTTCTATCGGTCGGTGCGCGGTGTTCGGGAAGCGTTTCAAAAGGGGGAGTATGACATTTTGATTGGGACGCTTCGGTTCTTTTATGCGCATCTGAGTGATCTTGAGCGAGTTCCTTTTGAGATGGTGTTTATAGATGATGTGGACTCGTTTCTGAAGCAACCCCGGAGTGTAGAGCGTCTGATGCGCTTTCTGGGTATTTCGGAAGAGTTGATTCGGCGTGCGAGTCAGGCGAATCTTTCTTCGGAAGAGCTGGAACAGGTTCAGGAGGATGTCCGTCGTTTGTGGCGTGGTGTTCAGTTGATTTTGTCGTCGGCGACGTTGAAGCCCCGTCCTCGGCAGGTCAGACTGTTTCGTCGTCTTCTGGGATTTGACATTCAGCAGGGTCGGGTTACGTTGCGTGCGATTACAGATACACATCAACGTGTTGCGCAGTTTGAGGAGATGATAGAACGTGCGGGTACGTTGATTCGTCGTCTGGGTGGAGGTGGGTTGATTTATGTGTCTTCGTTATATGGGACGGAAGGTGTTCGTCGGGTTGCGCGTGCGCTTGCTCAGCGTGGTATCAATACGGTTTCTTATCTGGATTATTCGCCGGACGAACTGGTTGCACGGTTGCAAAGTGGTGGGTTTGATGTGGCGATTGGTTTGAGCCATCCGCTCAATCCGTTAGTTCGGGGCATTGACTTTCCTTACATTTTGCGGTATGCGATTTTTCTGGATCCGCCTGTGTTTTTGTTTCCGATGGAGCCAGAACCTGTTCCCGCGCGGTTGTATACTCTTCTGCTTCATGTTGTGGAGGCGTTGCCTGTGGAAGAGCGTGCGCCTTTGTATCAGTGGTTAGGCATGTTACGTCGGTACCGGTACTGGCGTTCTGAGCATATTGTGCGGCGTCCTGCTCTTCAGAAGAAGATGGAAGAGATAGCAGAGCGGTTACGAGTCCTGTTGCATCGTCGGGATATTCTGTCGTATTTGGAGGGTCGTTCGGATGTGGGACTTCGGCAAATTGATGGGAAGTGGCATTTGGTGGTGGCGGATGCCACGACTTATATTCAGGCGACGGGTCGGACCAGCCGGCTGACTCCTCATGGCTTAACGGAAGGCTTATCGGTTGTGTTGTATCAGGATGAAAAAGCCATGAACAGTTTGATTCGGCGTTTAGCGCTGTTTTACCCGGGGGAGGAAATTGCATTTAAGCCCTTAGAACAGGTAGATCTGGATACGATACGCGGTCGGCTGGAGGCGAGTCGGCGTACCCGTGAGGGTGTGCGTCCATCGTTTTCCTCTGCGCTGGTGATTGTGGAATCGCCTACGAAAGCCCAGACGCTTGCGTCGTTTATGGGTAAGCCTCAGCGGCGGGTTGTGCATGGAGTGGTTGCCTATGAGGTGGCGGGTCGTGATCGCCTGTGGATTTTTGCTGCGACCTTAGGGCATGTGGTGGATCTGGTTACGCGGGAAGGGATTCATGGTGTTCGGTCTGTGGCTTCTCATCCGGATCGGTGGCAACCCTGCTATGATACGATTAAAACCTGTCAGGTTGATGGGCAAACGCGGCAATTTACGGATATAGATCAGGCGCAGTTTCATTGTCCGGATGGATGGAAAGACAAGCTGGAGGTGATTCAGGGATTGCGTCATCTGGCGTTTCAGGTGGATGAGGTGTACATTGCGACGGATCCAGATACGGAGGGCGAAAAAATTGGGTATGACAGCTGGGAGGCGCTTCGTCCGTTTCAGCCGCGGTTGGCGCGGACTGAGTTTCATGAGGTGACGCCGCGTGCGTTTTGGGAGGCGGTGGCAAGTGCTCGTGCAATAGATATGCGTTGGGTACGTGCGCAGTTGGCGAGGCGGATTGCGGATCGGTGGGTGGGTTTTACACTATCGCAGGATTTATGGCGTCGGTTTGGTGTGAAGAAGCTTTCGGCAGGTCGTGTTCAGACGCCGGTTTTGGGCTGGATCATTGCGCGGACGGATGAAAGTCGGCAGCGTGTGTATGTGGTGGTTTTTCGGGTTGGATCTATAGCGCTGGAGGTGGTGCATGCGACTCGTGAGGAGGCACTTCGGGTTTATCGGTTGTTGAAGGAGGGTCGCGTTCGTGTGGTTTGGTCGTCGCCCGAAGAAGAGGAACGTTCGCCTGCGCCGCCCTTTACTACGGATACGGTTTTGCAAGAAGCCAGTCATCGGTTTGGGTTCAGTGCAACCTATACGATGCAACTACTTCAGGAGTTGTTTGAGAAAGGGTTGATTACCTATCATCGTACGGATAGCATTCATGTGTCTATGGTGGGTCGGTATCAGGTTGCGCAGCCTTATATTTTGAAGGTGGCGGGTGAGGAGTATTTCCAGTCGCGGGCGTGGGCACGGGAAGGTACGCATGAAGCGATTCGTCCGACACGTCCCTTAGACCAGGATGATTTGCGTGTGCAGATTGCGGCGGGCGTATACCGGTTTATGCGTCCTGAGGACAGTCTTCGGTTGTATCAGTTGATATTTCGTCGGTTTATGGCGAGTCAGAGTGCGAATGCGCGGGTTGTGGTTCGGGTTTTGCGTGTAGAGTTACCTTCGGGTGAGGAACTGACCAATACTCGTGTTGTGACAGGCATTGTGTTTGATGGTTTTTACCGGTTTGGGGATGCGCCACGTGTGGTGTCAACTACATCGGTGCGTGTTACGGGCGTTGGGTGGCGAGTTCGTCCGAAGGCTTATCCCTATACGCAGGGTGAGTTAATTCGGCGGATGAAGGAGCGCGGTTTGGGCAGGCCTTCTACATATGCTCAGATTATCCAGACTTTGTTGAAGCGGGGATATGTTGTGGAGCGTAAGGGGAGGCTGGTGGCGACGTCCTTAGGTCGGAAGGTGTATGCGTACTTGTGTGGGCATCGGCATGCGCGGTTGGTGTCGGAAGAGTTTACGCGGGATCTGGAAGCTCTGATGGATGCGATTGCACGGGGTGAGGAGCGGTTTGGGGAGGTGGTAGGGGAGTTGGCGGGGTTGCTGGGTTTGGGTGGCGAGAGCGGCTCACGGACAGATATTTGTCAGAATTCCTCCGGAGGCGGTGGCGCCACCCGATGAAACCATACCACCCGAGCCGACATTACCACCACTGTTTGTTATGCCGCCGCTGTTCGTATTGCCCCCACTGGATATTTGGCAACCGCCAGGGCATGCACTCAGGTTACCCATATCATCCAGTTTGAGCATGTAGACGTCCCAGTTGCCCTGGCCGAAGGATTGCGTAAATCCAGCGATTGCGTAGCCTCCATCACTTGTTTGAATGATTGCGTGGGCTCCCTCGTTGTTTGTACCCCCGATGGTTCGTGTCCACTGGAGGTTTCCATTGCTGTCCAGCTTGACTATGTAGACGTCCTGGTTGCCCTGTCCAAACGAGAAGGTCCAGCCTGCGATGGCGTAGCCTCCATCGGTTGTCTGAATAATAGATCGGGCGTAGTCATTACTGGCTCCACCGATGGTTCGTGTCCACTGGAGGTTGCCTGTAGCGTCCAGCTTAATTACGTAGACATCCCAGCCACCCTGTCCGAAAGAACTTGTAATGCCGGCAAGGGCGTAGCCGCCGTCTATCGTCTGGATAATAGAAAGGGCATAGTCGGTGTTACTTCCGCCGATGGTTCGTGTCCACTGTAGGTTTCCTGTTCCATCCAGTTTGATCACGTAAACATCTGCGCTGCCCTGTCCAAATGATTGTGTTTCGCCGGCAATGGCATATCCTCCATCTGTTGTCTGGATGATGGAGAAGGCCCGGTCGGGACTGCTCCCTCCGATGGTTCGTGTCCACTGGAGGTTTCCTGTTCCGTCCAATTTCACGATGTACACATCTCTTTGTCCCTGTCCGAAGGATTGGGTGTAGCCGGCAATGGCATATCCCCCGTCTGTTGTTTGCACAATGGAGAAGCCGAATTCGTCGCTGGCTCCGCCGATGGTTTTTGTCCACTGAATTGTTCCTGTAGCATCTATCTTTACTACATAGATGTCTCCGCTGCCCTGTCCAAAGGAAAAAGTCTGTCCTGTGATGGCGTAGCCGCCATCTGCTGTTTGGGTAATCGCGTAGCCTACGTCTCCGTTTGCGCCTCCGATGGTTTTGGTCCATTGGAGGTTGCCCGCTGCGTTGAGTTTGACCACATAGACATCTGCTAATCCTTGCCCAAAGGTGTAGGTTTGTCCAGCAAGAACGTATCCTCCATCTGAAGATTGAATAAGTGCATGACTATATTCGTTGTTGGGGCCACCAATAGCGAGACAGAAAGGATGGCACGTGTCGGCAATCACAGTCAGTGTTGTGCTGGGTCCGCAACCACATTGGTTACATAGGCGGACGGTGAGTGTGCCATTGGTTGTGTCGGGTTGTACTTGTAATGTGGGCGAGCCCTGGCCGCTGATGATTGTCCAGCCGTAGGGGATCTGCCACAGGTAAGTACCAATGCCTGAACAACCGGCAATAGTATAGGTAACCGTGTCACCAGCACAAACAAAGGAAGGGCCAAGGATAGTGGGGATGCAGGTTGGGGGCTGGCACAACCTTGGACAGGCGATGGTGTACCATTGGTGTGTGAGGGTGTCAAAGACTTCTAAGCAAAACGAATCAATGTTAAAGATGATGAGGGTGTGTGCAGGGTTCTGGATGGCATTACGTTGCTGTGTAGTGAGTCTTGGGATGAGGAGTCCACGTGTGGTATCCCATACGTCTAAGCGCGCTGAGGGTTCTGGAGAAAGGGAGCCTATCCCTACAGACTGAGCAGTAAGAAGGGGTCCGGGGTAGAAGCAAAGGGGGATGAAAGTAAAAGCCAAAAGTGGTTGGGTGGGGAGCCGATGATACAGGAAATAAATGAAGTTGCGTTGAAGCATGGTTTGAAGGTTTTGATGGGGGTATGCGGTTAAGGTATGTTGGGGTGGGGGATTGTTT
>JALWYU010000027.1 GCA_026992635.1 Bacteroidota bacterium
CACCACCCCCAAACCAAAAAAACCTACTCCTCTCCCTTCCCCTCAATAATACACCATCCATACACACCTTCCGGCGGAAAGTCCATGAACACAAACAGCTCGTTCACCTTAGCGCGAAGAGTCTGGATATCGGGTGCCGATTCGGATTCCCACCAGTAGATGAACAGGCTGTCTTTTTGGGTGAGACGGGCATGCAGTTCTGAGGCAATGTCCGCCTGGGCACCACCTCCGTATACCGGGCAACTCATAATGAAGGAACGCATTACAAGGAGCATGCCAGGCTTCCCGTCGCTGGCAATCTGGTATTGTTCCAGTAGTTCGGGCGTGCAGATTTCGCCAACGAATACAGGGCGCATATGGATGTAGTCGCCGCGCCAGTAGTAGGCAGGTTTTTCGTTAGTGGTGTTGTTGTGGTTTGAAGATGGCTGTGCTTCTGGGCTTTGGGCATAGACCAGGAAACCCGCAATCACCCCGTAAAACCCTGTGCAAACCAGCCTGCATTTTTGCCACAAAGCCAATCCCCACATCTTTTCCTGATTTTTTTTTCGGGTATGCCAGATCCCTGTCCTCTCCCCGTATAATAAAGTAAGGCAAAATGGGCAAATTCTGAAGCAATTTTCGTGGTTGGTTGTCGCGATTTCAATCTGTAGTCCGTGAGGTTACTCCACGGTCACGCTCTTGGCAAGGTTCCTGGGTTGATCCACGTTGCATCCTCGCAGTACGGCAATGTGGTACGCCAGCAATTGTAAAGGTACGACTGTGACAATCGGAGAGAGAGGCTCCTCCACAGCAGGCACTTCTATTACGAACTCTGCTAACTTGCGCATTTCGCGATCGTCGGGTGGAACCACCGCAATGATCCGTCCACCCCGAGAACGAACTTCCTGCGCATTGGAAACAATCTTGTCATAGGCGGAAGCATTCGTAGCAATGATTAATACTGGCATTTCCTGATCAATCAGGGCAATCGGTCCGTGTTTCATTTCTGCCGCCGGGTAGCCCTCCGCATGAATGTATGAGATTTCTTTGAGTTTGAGGGCGCCTTCCAAAGCAATGGGGAAGTTGTATCCCCTGCCCAGATACAAAAAATGTGAGACGTTGACGAATTCCCGGGCGATCGCCTGAATTTGCTCATCCTGCTTCAGGACTTTGCGAATCTGATCAGGTAATCGTGCCAAGCCCGACAGTAACCGGCGATAGCGCGCTTCATCTATGGTTTGTTTCTCGCGAGCCAGCCATAACGCCAGTAACGTCAACACAGCCAGCTGATTGACGAATGCCTTCGTGGAGGCAACGCCAATCTCTGGACCCGCATGTGTGTAAATCCCGGCTTCTGTTTCACGGGCAATGGATGAACCCACAACATTACAAATACCGAGGACGAGCGAGCCCGCTTCCCTGGCTAAGCGAACCGCCGCCAGCGTATCGGCAGTTTCACCCGATTGGGAAATTGCAATCACCACATCTTCTGGACGCAACACAGGATTCCGATACCGAAATTCCGAGGCATAATCTACCTCTACCGGGATCCGCGCTAAGTCCTCCAGCAAATATTCACCAACCAGACCTGCATGCCACGACGTGCCACAACCCAGCAAAATAAAGCGGGGTGCTTCAATCAGGCGAACTAAATAATCCTGAATCCCACCCAGACGAATCCGACCTTCCTCTACCAGTAACCGACCACGCATCGCATTTTGCAAAGCTTCGGGCTGCTCATAAATTTCCTTCAACATGAAATGGGGAAAGCCGCCCTTCTCAATCTGCTCCAGCTCCCATTCCAGAAACTGAACCTGTGGACGACGACTCCTCCCATCACGCAACGAGCGCAGCCGAACACCTTTCTCACGATCCACCACCAGCAATTCATCATCCTCCAGATATACCACCTTTCGGGTGTACTCCAGCAAAGGTGTGGCATCCGATGCAAGAATGAATTCATTCTCCCCAATACCCAGGACTAGGGGCGAACTCTTTCGGGCTGCCCACAAACGCGTGGGCGACTCCCGATCCAGCAATACAAACGCGTAAGCACCCACAATCTCCTGAAGCGCCGCAATAAACGCTTCTTCCGTAGAGAACCCTTCATAATGCACCAGTGCATCAATGAGCTGGACTACCACTTCCGTATCTGTATCGCTTTCAAATGTATACCCCCAGCGTTCCGCAAGTACACGGCGTAACGCCTCATGGTTCTCTATAATGCCGTTGTGAACCAGCGCAAATCGCCCGGACCGCGAGATATGCGGATGGGCATTTCGGTCAGAGGGTGCACCGTGCGTCGCCCAGCGCGTATGCCCAATCCCTACATGCCCATGCAAAGCCTGTCCTTCTACCAGTTTTTTCAGATCCTGAACTTTTCCTTTTCGCTTGAATACACGCAAAACGCCAGATTCATCCACTAAAGCAATCCCCGCACTGTCGTAACCCCGATACTCCAGACGATGCAAACCCCGTATTAGAACAGGAACCACTTCCCGCCAACCTGTATACCCGATAATCCCACACATCAAACCCGGGATTTTCTTCGTTCCTCCCCTGAAAAGTAAGACGGAAACCCCTGAGAAAAGGTTGGAATCAGAATGCACACCAAATCCAAAGGGGGATCTATGCAAAATCCGTGCCACTTCCACGTGCTCCTGTCAATTATGCAGATAATCTGGATGATTGCCGTCAATGGGCATGGACTGTTTTCTATCTGCTTCGCACAACCTGTCCCAAACCCCAACCAGGATTCCCTCTGGTATCAGGTTACCTACGACTCCACCACACACATGTACATCATTACGCCTTATTATCAGGGGGACTCCCTCCAGGCGGGTCCACCCTACTACCTTACCACCGACGAATACCTGCGCTGGCGAGAAGAACAACTCCGACAAGCCTATCTCCAGCAACTACGAACCACCCTGGAAGAAGAAGAGGACGAGGAAGCCTTGCCGCAATTGCCTCCCATTGACGCCAGCGTCAACAAAATCTTTGGAAGCGACCTCATCCAGATTAAACCCTCGGGACAGGTTTCATTCACTGCTGGCTACCGACACACCAAAACCGATAATCCCCTCCTGCCCGAAACCTACCGATCCTATGGACAACCCGACTTTGACGCAGACCTCCGATTTAACATCACCGGATCCATCGGACAACTCATGAACGTCAACTTCAACTTTGACTCACGCGCACAATTTGACTATGAAAACCAGCTCAAAATCAAATACACCGGAAAAGAACACCACATCATCCAGAACATAGAAGCGGGCAATATCTCCTTCAGTCTTCCCACATCCCTGATTACCGGCGTACAGAACCTGATCGGACTGAAAACCCAGCTCCAGTTTGGTAAACTCACCGTAGACCTGGTTGCCGCCGAACAGCGCTCTGAAGCGCGAACCCTGACCTTTCAGGGTGGCGCCCGTATCCAAACAATTGAAATCCGCGCCGATGAATACGACGAAAACCGACACTACTTCTTAGCCCATGCCTTCCGAAACAACTACGAACCCGCACTCCAGCATCTACCACTTATCCGTTCCCCATTCCGCATCACACGAATAGAAATCTGGGTTACTGACCGGACGGGCAGAGCCGAGAACGCCCGCGACGTCGTCGCACTCTTAGACCTGGGCGAACCCCAACCCTACCGAACTACCTTTCAGATTGCCAATCCTCCGGCAATCCCTTCTAACCAGGCAAACAACCTCTATGCGCAAATTACAGCTTTGCCCGGTGCCCGATCCGCACATACCACTGTTCAGGCACTCCGTACCCTCGGTTTGGAAACCGGCACCGACTTTGAAAAATTCTACGCACGCAAACTTTCTGAGCGTGAATATACGTTGCACCCCGAACTCGGATTCGTCTCGCTCCATATTGCCCTGCAACCCAATGATATTTTAGCCGTCGCCTTTGAATACACCTACAACGGCAAAACGTATCGGGTGGGCGAATTCTCCGACGAAATCCCACCAGGACCCGAAAACGACCAGGTCCTCTTCGTCAAACTCCTCAAACTGAAAGGGGATCGACCCGACCTCCCCCTCTGGGACCTCATGATGAAAAACATCTATTCCATAGGCGCATGGCAAATCAGTCCTGAGGACTTCCGCGTGGATATCTACTATCTGGATGCAGGTGGCGGCTATAAACGCTACCTTCCCGAAGGACCACTCCAGGGCATACCGCTGCTCCAGGTCCTCGGATTAGACCAGTTAGACCGACAGCAACGACGTCGTCCCGACGGAACCTTTGATTTTCTGCCAGGCATCACAATAGACCCGCAGCGCGGATGGCTGATCTTCCCCGTGCTGGAACCCTTTGGCGCGACCCTCCGCCAGAAAATGGCGAACGCACCCCACCTCTGGGGAAAGTACGTCTTCCACGAACTCTATGACTCTACCATCACACAAGCCCGACAATACCCGGCAAAAAACCGTTACCTCATCCGTGTCCAGTACAAAGCGCAGGGTGCCCAAAATGAAATTGACCTTGGTAGAATGAACATTCCCCGGGGGTCAGTCCGTGTGACAGCCGGGGGACGCGTCCTCCAGGAAGGCACCGACTACACCGTAGACTACATGATGGGCAAAGTCCGGATTATCAACCCTGCCATCATTGAATCGGGGCAACCCATCCAGGTCTCCTTTGAAAGCCAGGACTTCATCGGATTCCAGCGAAAATTCTTTCTGGGCACGCGTCTGACCTACTGGGTGAACGACAACCTCACCATTGGCGGAACCTGGCTACGCCTGTCCAAACTCCCCTTCACACCAAAAGTGGACTACCAGAACATCCCCTACACCAACGAAATCATTGGACTGGACCTCCAGTACCAGACGCGCTCCCTCTTTCTTACGCACCTCATCAACAAACTCCCTACAATTGAAAGTCGCTCACCCTCACAGGTGCAATTCCAGGCAGAAGTCGCACACTTTATCCCGCGCGAACCCCGAGCCCTCCGATTGGAAGACCGAAAACGCGCAACCATTTATCTGGACGACTTTGAAGGGGCACGCCAGTACTACGAATTGCGCTTACCTGTTATTGGCTGGCAACTGGCATCGCCACCCCATCAGTGGTACGACCTGTGGGGTAATCGCCTCTTCCCCGAAACCGACTCCATCAACTCCTTAGCACCCAACAAAAACCGTGCGCACCTCGCCTGGTATACCATTGACCCTGTCTTCTACCAGAATACTGCACGTACGCCAGACTACATCAAGAGCAACCCCGACTACATCTCCGATCCCTACACCCACGAAGTCTACGAACAGGAAATCTTCCCCGAAAAAGAAAGCGAATACGGAACACCCGTCCTGCTCCAGACCTTAGACCTTGCCTACTATCCCATGGAGCGTGGACCCTACAACTTTGATACACGACTGCGACCCGACGGTAAACTCCAGGAACCCCGAAACCGATGGGCAGGTATCCAGCAACCCCTCTACATCACCGACTTTGAACGCAACAACATTGAGTACATTGAGCTGTGGCTGATGGACCCCTTTATCCACAATCCCTTCTCTACGGGTGGATACCTCTACATCCATTTGGGCGACATCAGCGAAGATGTCCTGCCAGATGGACGACTCGCCTACGAAAACGGACTACCACGAAACCCAGCAGAAGCACCTGACCAAATTGATACCACCATCTGGGGCATCGTGCCTGCCGTACCCCCAATCACGCGCACCTTTGATAATGACCCCGAAACACGAACCGCACAGGACGTCGGACTGGACGGACTCAACGACCAGCAAGAAGCCACCTTCCGAGCCAGATGGCTCAATGCGATCCAGCCGCTGCTTACACCCGACGCCTATAACCGCATTTTAGAAGACCCCAGTGCCGACAACTTCCGCTCCTACCTGGACCCCCAGTGGGACGACATCCAGGCAGACATCATCACACGATACAAGTACTATGCCCTGCCCGATGGCAACTCGCCGGTCGCCACCGCCGGCGCCGACATCGTCTTAGCCTCTTCTAACATTCCTTCAACCGAAGACCTGGACGAAGACAACACCTTGGACCAGACCGAAGCTTACTTCCAGTACGTGATAGAAATCTCACCGTCCGCATTACGTGTTGGCAACGGCTTCGTAACCGATATGGTGGAAACCGACGTGGATATGCCCAACGGAACCACGCAACGCATTCGCTGGTACCAGATCCGAATCCCAATCCAGAGCTACCAGCGCAAAGTGAACAACCCCGACCTGCGCGCAATTTCCTTCATCCGATTACTGCTTACAGGATTTGATACCACGGTTATTCTGCGGTTTGGACGAATCGCACTCGTAGGCAGTACATGGCGCATTTATCAGGGGAACCTCCAGACGCCCGGCGAAGTCGTACCCATTGACGATCAAACCCGCACCAGCTTTGAGGTAACCGTCGTGAACATTGAAGAGAACAGTCAGCGCCAGCCTATTCCCTATGTCCTGCCACCGGGCATAGAACGCGAGCGCCTCCCTTCCGGCATTACCGGAACCGTCATCCAGCAAAACGAGCAGTCCTTGGCACTGCGCGTATGCAACCTGAACGACGGTGAGCGAAAAGCCGTTTACCGGAATATGACCTTTGACCTGCGCCAGTTCCGTCGCCTCAAACTGTTTATCCACGCGGAAGCCCGTCCCGAAGACCCCGGTCTCCAGGATGGCGAACTGGTTGCCTTCCTCCGCTTAGGTACCGACTTCCAGCACAACTACTATGAGATTCGCGTGCCCCTGCACCTGACACCCTGGGGAACCAGCGATCGCGACCTGGTCTGGCATCCCGCCAACCGTATTGACATCAGCCTGGACTCCTTAGTGCTCATCAAGCGAATGCGCGACCAGGCAAACCACCCCATTACCCAGCCCTTCCTCTTTACGCTGGACAATGGTCATCAGGTGGTCGTGGTCGGACGACCCGACCTGGGCAGGATCCAAACCATGATGCTGGGCATCTACAACCCTCCTGACGATGGACAACCCCATTGCGCAGAAGTCTGGTTCAACGAACTTCGCGTCTTCGGACTGCAAAACTACGGAGGGACAGCATTTCGCACCAGTGGCGAACTCAATCTGGCAAACGTCATTCAAATTGGCGCCGCCTTAGAAGGACACACGCCCGGATTCGGCACCCTCAACCAGACGATCATGGAACGCAGCCAGGACTACTATCTGGGTATGAGTATCTCCGCAACGATTCCTCTCCATGAGTTGCTGGGTATTCAGGCAGTCACACTGCCTGTCTACCTCACCTACACCCGACAGAGCTCACTGCCCCGATACCACCCCTTTGAATCCGACCTGGTCATGAAAGACCTGTTGCAAGCCCTGCCCAAAGAAAAACGCGATTCCCTGCGTGCTTTAGTTCGGACACTCCGCCAGCACCGTGGATTGACCCTTACCGGTATCCGATTCCGAACCTCCGAAGGATGGCTCGCCAAAACGCCACTGAGCCTGACAAACTGGAATTTTGGTTTTACAATCCAGGAACGCCTCTACCAGGACCCCTTCATCGCTCTGCGCCAGGAAAAACAATTTACCATTACAGCCAATTACGCCTATGCACCCAAAATTCAGGCATGGCAACCTTTTCAATATCGTATCAAGAGCCGAAGCCGTTGGCTGCGATGGCTACGCGAATGGAACTTCACACCTTTACCCCAGCAATTCTCATGGCAAAACCGCTTAGAACGACGCTTCCAAAAAGAAGTGCTCCGCCCACTCACCGAACTGGAAATCCCCATTCCCCCCTACTATGACAAAACCTTTACCTGGACACGAAACTATACGCTTCGGTGGAATCCCTTCCGATCGCTCACCACATCTTTTCAGGCACAGACTCAGGCACTCATCTTAGAACCACCGGGCAACATAGATACCCGCGAAGAACGCCGTGCCGTTCGCCAGGAACTCCTCACCTGGGGGACACCCACCCAGTACCAGCACACGATTCAGGCACGCTATCAACTGCCCTTTGATAAGTTCCCCATTTTAGAAGTCATTCGGGCATCGGTGCAGTACAGTGGTGGGTTCCAGTGGAAAGCCTGGTCGCCTACCCGCCAGGACTCACTCCTCATTGGCAGTACGATTGCCAACAACCGAACTCTCACCACAGAAGTTCAGTTTCGGCTACCCGCACTCTATCAGGAACTCCATCGCCTCTACTGGACGATACGCTACCGGCTCAACCCACCCAAACACTATTTGCGGGAGCGTGCACGCTGGGAACAGCGCAAACGTGTGTGGCTCGCCCGAAAAAAACAGGGGAAAGACCCCGGACCCAAACCCAAAAAACCCCGATATCCACCACCGCCACCAGCACCCAAGTCTAAACACGGCAAAAAAATCCAGCAATTTGCCCAGGGCTTCCGGCAAATCCGAATCACCTACACACGACAGGAACGAACAACCATTCCGGGCTACGCCTTAGAACCCCGATGGGCAGGGATGGACTCCACATTGCGCTATCCAGGCTTGCCTTTCTTAGCAGGGCAACCTCCCGATACTTCTTACCTTACGGAACTGGCGCGGGCAGGTGTTTTAGTGCGCGATCCCCTGCTCGCTGCACCCTTTGAACAACAACGAGAAGACCGCATCACCGCGAACGCCAGCTTCTCCTTCTTTCGGATGGTGTCTATTTCGTTGAACGCCTCGCTAAGCAAGCAAACCATGTACCAGGAAATCTTCAAGGATACGATTGGCGATGGTACGGGATTTGCCCACCTTTCGCCGTACCAGACCGGGAATTTCTCGGTCAGTACCTGGGCACTGGGCTCTATGATCGGCGATCCCATGGACCGAAAAACCTATCGGTCGCCTTCTTTTGAACGGTTCCGCCAGGCTATGCAGGTACTTTCGCAACGACTCGGCAAAGAAAACCCCTATTCCACCGGACCCATTGACACGCTCCCGCAATTCTGGGAAGGATATGGTCCGACGGCAACCCAGGTGCTCATCCCCGCTTTCCTTGCTGCCTACCTGAAAAAGGATCCCTATCGGATTCCACCACGCCAGTACTTCCTGCCTGTTCCTTTGCCTGGATGGACGATCCGCCTCCAGATCCTGCACCATCTACCAGGACTCAAAAAACTCCTGCGCTCCTCCTCTATTTCGCACAGCTACAAAAGCACTTACAGTGTGGGGCAGTTCAAAACATCGTTCTATTATCAGGAGGTGAACGGGTATGAGGCGGCGATTCATCCGGTGACCGGCAACTTCATCCCGCCGTATGAATTCACTGGCGTCCAGATTGAAGAGCATTTCTCGCCGTTGATCGGCATCCAGACCAGCTTCCGCAATGGAATGACCTTCTCGGTGCAAATGAATCAGTCCCGCATCCTGAAACTCAGCTTTGCCAATTACCAGCTGGTGGAAACAAGACAGAAAAACCTGACACTGAACTTTTCTGGAAAGCTGAAAAATGTCAAAGTGCCTCGCCTGCGAAACCGGCGCCTCTACGGACGCGAGCAACGATGGGTACGCCTGCGCCAGCCCGTCCAGGTCGCCATCCGCGGATCCTACACCTACATGTTGCGCGTGACGCACCAGCTTTACCAGGACATCAGTCTGCCCACACAGGGTATGATCACCTTCCGCTTCACGCCTTCGCTTTCCTATGAACCTATCAAAAACTTGCGCCTGCGCTTCTTTTCCGAATACACAAAAAGTATTCCGCTGACATCCACGAGCTACCCCAACCGAACCTTCTTTATTGGCGTAACCGCGACCTATACGCTCTCTACGGTGATTGCCACACCCTGATCTCCAAAGCCCCACACGTCTCTCACGGAAAGATGCCCATGTACTGGTAGACGCGAGCAATCTTCTTCAGGGCTAAGACATAGGCGGCGGTGCGCAGGTCGGGAAGCCGCGGATTGCGCTTCTTTGTCTCGCGGATCTGCCGGTATGCCGTTACCATAAACTCCTCTAAGGCAGAGCGGACTAGCGACTCTTCACTCGGACCTTCTATCAACTCCTGAACCAGCTTTTGCGGTGTTTTGAGTCCGGTAATGTCTTCTATCCGTTTCAAGATGCGCAGATTGCTCCATTCTTCAAAGCGCTTTTCAATTCTACCAAAGCGGACACGTGCCAGATTCTTCAACCACTCAAAGTACGAAACGGTGACACCACCGGCATTCAGAAACACATCGGGCAAAACCAGAATCCCTCGCTCGCGCAAAATTTTATTGCCCTGAAAAGTTGTAGGGCCATTGGCGGCTTCCGCCACAATCCGTGCACGGATACGCGCAGCATTGGCTGCTGTGATCTGCTCTTCAATGGCTGCAGGGATCAGAATGTCGCATTCCAGTTCTAAGCCCTTTTCCCGAGATGGGATGAATTCACCATCGGGAAAGCCCTCTACTTTGCGATGCTCATCCCACCATTCTTTTAGTCGGGGGATATCCAGTCCGTTAGGATTGTAAATCGTGCCGTCGTACTCTACGATGGCGATGATTCGCGCCCCTTCCTGGGCAAGGTACAAAGCGGCATGGTAGCCCACATTACCAAAGCCCTGAATGACAATGCGTTTTCCGCCTAAGCCCGGCGTCAACCCCACTGCCTTCATATCCTGCTTGTACTGGACGGCTTCGCGCAATGCCACCATTACGCCTAAGCCCGTGGCTTCGCGCCGCCCGCGAATCCCACTCAATTCAATGGGCTTGCCCGTCACCACGGCGTACCCATGGGGGTCATCCTGACGCAAAGTCAGATACGTGTCCAGGATCCATGCCATGATCTGCTCGTTCGTGCCCATATCAGGCGCAGGTACATCCAGCGACGGACCAATAAACCCTTTCCGAACCAGTTCAAACGTATAGCGACGCGTAACGGCTTCTAATTGCCCCTCCGTGAGCTTGCGCGGGTTGACGCGAACCCCCCCCTTCGCACCCCCAAAGGGAATGTCCATAATGGCGCACTTGTACGTCATCTGTGCAGCCAGTGCCTGCACCTCATCAAACGTAACATGTTCACTGTAGCGAATCCCGCCTTTGACAGGGAGCCGATGATAACTGTGATGTGCACGAAACGCCTCCACAATATACAGGCGATTGCCCACCTCTATGGGAAATCGCAGTGCCAGCACCGACTTGCACGTCTTGATGGTTTCCAGCAAAGGCTTGGGAATGCGCGTAAATTGCGCTGCTTCATCCACAAACGCATTCACACTCTCCAGAAAAGAAAGATCACCTGGGGGCACACCCATCTTTCCTGGATTTTTACAGAGTTGAACAGGGTGCCAGTTCAATTACAAAAACTTGCGCCACCGCCAGAACAACCACCCGACAAAAGCCGACCAACCCGCCCACAAAACAATCACCACTGCGTACACTACATGCCACTTGTCATCCATCACTACCTGTCCTTATGCCTGACCCTGCGGACCGTGCATCCCCCCATAAAAAGGACCTTCTTCCTGCATTTCCTGAGGGATGCGAATCTCGCCAAATGCCTGCTCATACCGGTGAATGTTCTCCTGGAGTGCGCGCAGAAACCGCTTGGCATGCACCGGCGACATAATCACACGCGCAAGCACCCGGGGCTTGGGTAAGCCCGGCATGACAATCGCAAAGTCCAGGACGAACTCCACCGGCGAGTGCGTAACAATCACCAAATTCGCATACGCACCCTGCGCCAGCGCGGCAGGCAACTCCACATTGACGGAAGGGATGACGACCCGACCCCCTTCCTGTTTGGCTTCTTCCTCGCCCATGAATGAACGTGATTTTGCCAAGAGCCCGTGAACCGAACCGCTGATCCCTTCACATGGGTAAGGTACACAGGACGCATTTTTTGTCAGTGAGAAGTTTTCTGGAAGGCGAGCAACCATGTGATTCGGTGGGTGAGTCCCAGACGGAACCACTCCTGGAAACAGCGGAGTTTGTTGACGGGATGCCACGGCGCAAACGACCAGGCACTCCCCACTAAAAACCCATAAGGTTCCACCATGCCTGTCAGGCGAGCACCCACGAAAGGCAACACACCCCGCAAATACCACCGGATGATCCAGGGTAACTCCCGCCACAAACCAAACTCCAGAAGAAAGAAGTAGCCACCCCCACGCAAAACCCGTCCGATCTCAGCAATAGATTGGCGCCACCCACGAAAATTGCGCAAGCCAAATGCACAGGTTACCACGTCAAATTGCCCATCGCAAAAAGGTAACTGGTGCACATCGCCTGTTTGGAAATGGATACGGGCAGGTGCGGGATTTCGGGCACGTGCAATGCGAAGCATGCGCTCAGAGATGTCAATGCCATAGATTACGGCGTGGGGGCAGGCACGGGCAATGGCAAACGCTGTTTGACCCGTACCCGTCGCAACGTCCAGTACGGATTTTGGGTGGACGCTCGCCACTGCCCACCCCATCAAATTGCGCCACCACCCATCTATCCCTATGGAGACAAACCGATTGACTAAGGCATATCGCTCAGCAAACAAATCAAAGTCCGGAGCATCCATTTCTGCCTCAGAAGAACATCGGGAAGGAGCGGGGATCCACTTCGTGCATCAGCCGATAAACCCCTTCCACCACATCTTCTACGTTGGGCTTGGAGAAATAGTCGCCATCCGAACCATAGGGTGAACGATGCGGCTTTGCGGTGATGGTAACCGGGGGTGCATCCAGATACCAGAATCCCTTTTGCTTCTCTAAGATTTCCTGGAGCATGTAAGCAGTGGCGCCACCCGGAACATCCTCATCTACCAGTACCAGGTAACTGGTTTTCTTCAGGGACTCCACGATCTGGTGGTGCCGGTCAAAGGGAAGCAACGTCTGAACGTCAATCACCTCGCATTCAATGCCCATCTCCGAAAGAATCTCCGCCGCTTCTAAGCAAATGGGCACGCACGAGCCATAAGTCACTACTGTTACGTCGTCGCCCTCTCGCAAAATTTCAGGCACGCCTAAGGGTACAGTAATCTCACCGATGTTGTCCGGCAATTTCTCACGGATCCGATAGGCGTTGAGCCGCTCAATGATAAGTCCGGGCTCGTCGGATAGCAACAGCGTATTGTAAAAGCCCGCTGCCTGCGTCATATTCCGTGGCACACACAGGTACATACCGCGTAGCGAGCCCAGCAACATCTGAATGGGAGAGCCCGTGTGCCAGATCCCTTCTAAGCGGTGGCCACGCGTGCGGACGATGACGGGCGCCAGTTGCTTTCCTTTTGTCCGATAGCGGAGCGTGGCAATATCGTCCGTCATGGGTTCCAGACCAAAAATCAGGTAGTCCAGATACTGGATCTCGGCAATGGGACGCAAACCACGCATCGCTAAGCCAATTGCCTGACCAATGATCGTGGCTTCACGAATCCCGGTGTCAAACACGCGCAATTCCCCATATTTTTTCTGCAGTCCGGCGAAGCCCTGGTTAACATCGCCCAATCGCCCTACGTCTTCGCCAAATGCCACGACGCGTGGGTCGCGCCGAAACATCTCGTCAAAGCACCGATTCAAAATCTGGAAGCCCATCACTTCGGGTGCATCTGGCGAGTAGCGCGGCTTAACCTCTGGCACATCTAAAGCACTGCCCTTCTTCCCGGATGGTATGTACAGCCAGGTGTTGTAGAATTCCCGGGTTTTGTCTTCGTACTGGTCTTTCCAGGCTTTGAGCGCTTGAAATTGAGGGAGATTGGTTTCAAATCGCGCAATCCGTAAAGCATGCTTCACTAAGCGAAGCACATCTTTCCGAATGGGATGTTCAATTTGCCGGAATTGATCCGCCAAACGCAGCAGCTCGTCTTTGTTGCGGGATACCCCTGCTAATTGGTGTACCAGTGCTAAGGCTTCGTTCATCTCCTGGAGGATGGGCTCCTGGAACTGGCGCCACGCACGGCGCATACCCTGACGGGCATATTCGCGGGCTTCCTGTTCTATCTTGTCCAGTTCTTCTTCGGTGGCGATTTCTGACTCTATCAGCCACTGACGCATCTTTCGGAGGCAATCCATCTCCTTTTCAAAGCGCAGGCGTTCGGGCGGCTTATACCGTTCGTGGGAGCCCGACGTAGAGTGTCCCTGGGGCTGCGTCAGTTCATCCACGTGGAAGATGCAGGGGCGATGTTCGCGCCGGCACTTCTCTATGCCACGCAGAAACGTTTCTACCAACGCGGGGTAGTCCCATCCCTTCACGTAATAGATGTCAATGCCTTCGCCCTGGTCATTGGTGGCAAACCCACTCAGTAACTCCGCGAAATTTTGTTTGGCAACCTGGTATTTTTTGGGTACGGAGATGCCGTAGCCGTCGTCCCAGATGAACACGGCTAAGGGAACCTGCATGACGCCTGCGGCATTGATGGTTTCCCAGAATAGTCCTTCGGCACAGCTGGCATCGCCAATCGTGGCGAAACATACTTCGTTGCCCTCCCGAGAATGTTCTGTGAACTGTTTCAGTTCGGGGTTATGCCGGTACAGCTTTGAGGCTAATGCCAAGCCCAGTGCCCGTGGCATTTGCGAGGAGGTGGGTGAGGTATCCGCTGAAGAATTACAGCGTTCCGTCAGGCGCAGCCAATTCCCATTTTCGTCTACAAAGGGTGTGGCAAAGTGGTTGTTCATCTGGCGTCCATAGGAGTGGGGATCGTGAATGGGGTCTGCGTACAATTGGGCAAAGAATTGTTCTACGGTCAGTTCACCAATTGCCATCATAAAGGTCTGGTCGCGGTAATAGCCGGCACGCCAGTCGCCCGGACGAAATGCCCGGGCCATCGCAAGCTGCGCCACTTCCTTGCCATCCCCAAAAATCCCAAATTTTGCTTTGCCCGTCAGGACTTCTCGCCTGCCCAGGTAACTGCACTCGCGGCTGACCCAGCCCAGCCAGTAGTCCTTCAGCACTTGTTCACGGAAGGCTTCCCACGTGAGTTTTTCACCATTCAGGTAAACGGGTTTGCCCGGCGTGATTTCCAGCTGGAAGCCCGCAACAGTAAACGTAAATTCCATGCACCCCCTGCTTTTTGCAAGCCAAACGTGTGCAATTGAACGACCTGTCCCCCCTAAAAGTTATTCACAAAAAGGAGAACCCTTCACTGAAAAATGTAAGGATGGATTGGGCAACGATGCGCCGTGCCCTGGTTGAGCAGCTCAAAGCGCGGGGGATTACCAACCGTGCGGTGTTGCATGCGATTGGGCGTGTCCCACGCCACTGGTTCGTACCACGGAGCCTCCGGCAATACGCTTACGAAGACCGGGCATTACCCATTGGTTATGGGCAAACCATTTCGCAGCCCTATACGGTTGCACGGATGCTGGAAGCCTTAGCGCCTGAACCCGGACTGCGTGTCTTAGAAGTGGGTTTGGGGTCGGGCTACCTCACCGCCCTGCTCCTTGCAATGAATTGTCGTGTCTGGGCAATTGAACGGATTTATGGGTTGTTTCGGCGTGCACAGAAGGTCCTGCGTCATCTGGGCTTGTGTCAACCGGCGACCTGTCATCTGGTGTGGGGGGATGGCTGGTGGGGACTCCCCGCCTTCGCACCCTATGACCGGATTGTGGTCTCAGCAAGTGTTCGGCAGGTGCCCCCCGCTTATTTGCTTCAGCTGCGGTATGGGGGGCGACTGGTCATCCCCTTTGAAAAGTATGACTGGCTGGCAGGCAGGTATCAACTACTGCGCATTACGCGGATGGGACCCAGCCATTATCGCACAGAGGATCTCGGACCCTTCGTCTTTGTCCCGCTGCGTCCTGGAACAGAACCCCATTAGTTTTTTTCATTCAGGGCTTGCGCACCTGCACATAGTAGATTTCTCTGCCATGCTGGACGTGTTGTCGTTCGTATTCGGTCCACAGGCTTAAGGGACCTTCGTCGGGTCGTCTCCGGTGCATATCCCGGCGAACCTCCACAATTTGCAGAGGGCTTTTTTCTATGCTGGCAATTGTAAAGTCCAGGAACCAGTCTTCGTCCGTCTTGATGTGCAGTGTACCGCCCCTTCTCAAAATGCGATGGTATTTTTCTAAGAAGGGGAGGGCGGTCAGGCGCCGGTGCCATTTCCCTGGGGTGGGCACAGGATCCGGAAACTGAATCCACAGTTCGTCTACTTCTTCGGGGGCAAACCACTGGTCAATCTGTTGTGCATCGCCAATAATGAAGCGAATACGGGTGTTCACGCTATGTGCCCGACAGAACTGGACGGCTGACCAGACCCGCACGCTTTTCCGTTCAATGCCCACGAAGCCCGTATCCGCACCTGCCAACCGCGCATACTCTATGAGGAATTGTCCTCGTCCACTGCCCACCTCTACGACGAGCCGTGCTGTGTTCAGGTGTGTACGCCACTTCCCCGCTGTCTGTAATGCGGACTGTGCGCTGAATACTTCGGGGAAGGTCCACACCTCCTGCTTTTTCTGTGCGCGGGGGATGCCCATGGTGTGTGCGGTCCAATGCCGGTTTTTTGGGAGGGTGGAACCTGTCGTCCTCCCCGAAAAGTTCCCCATTATGCGTGGAAGAGAGAGTGTTTGCCCAAAGTGTCGGGTTCATGAAGTTGAGTGCGGGAATCCTGCCTTTTCGCTTTCGGTTTCCGGATGGGCGTGTGGGTACGGTTCCGGTGCCCGACGTCAATTCCTGGCAAATTGAAGTGTTGCTCTGTCATCCGGGTGGACCGTTTTATCGGCGCCGGCAATATGGGGTGTGGTCTATTCCTAAGGGGGAGGTGGCACCCGGCGAAGATCCACTCTATAGGGCGTTGCGTGAGTTGTGGGAGGAGACAGGGATCACGCCTGAAGGACCCTTTCTGTGGCTGGGGCGCGTCCGCTATCCGTCTGCCCGGAAGATAGTGATGGCGTGGGCATGCCCTTATGGGGGCGAGCCCCCGTCGGGGCACGTCCCGCCGCAGGTCACTGTGAAGGTGCGCGGGCGCCCGCTTACCTTCCCGGAAGTGGATCGGGTTGCGTGGTTAACTGTGGATCAGGCGCGAGCGTACATCTTGCCGGCGCAGGCTCCGTTGTTAGACCGGCTTATTGACCGGGTGGCTGTGCCCGTTGCTGCTGGCGCCAGCGGCGGAGCACCTCGCGATTAAAGCGACGCTCTAAGCGCATCACCTGAAGGACGCGACGATAGGAAATAATTGCCGGGAGTTCGGAGCCCAGGTACTGGTTCCGAATTGCCTGTTCCTGGCGCTGGAGTTCCAGCCAGCGTGTCAGGATTTGTTTGGCTTGGGCTTCGGTAAGTGAGTGGTTTTGACGGGCTTCTTTGAGGGTGCGCAAAATTTGGCGGCGCTCCTTATAAATGTTCAGGAGTTGCATTCGGTATTTGGTGTAGACGGGTCGGAACCGCGCTAAGGTGTCCTGGCTCACGTTTAAGTGGCGAATCACGTATTCTATGCGGTGCCGTTCAATTTCCTCGGGGGAAGGTCGTTGTTTTTCGGGTGTGGAGGGTGCCTGTGGAGGTTGTGCGCTGGTTGCTGTCCACGAAGCGATCAGCACAATGCCCAGCACTTTGCGAAGGGGAAAGAAGTAGGGACGTGTCATGGCTTCTGGATTTTGTGTGGTACGCTGTAGTTCAGGTTATTGGGGTAGGGTTTCGGCAGGCAGGGTTTCTGCCAGTTCCAGGATTTCGTCTTCGGTCAGGGATTCTTCCAGGTAGGACAGGAGGAGGGGGTCGTTCCCCGACGAGGCAGTGGGGATCGTCCATTGGGACGCCTGTCCCTGTCTCTGTCCCGTGTGGACAGGGTCTGGGTTCCAGGGCATGCCCAACCATTTTGTCAGGATGACCACGCTAAGGGCGAAGGCACCAATGCCTGCCAGGGCGGTGGTGACTATGCGTCTTCGTCGCCGTTGCCGTTGTTGGCGAAGGTATGCTTCTTTCTGGATCTGGTCAGGGAAGGTTTCCCAGAAGTGGTCGGGGACGCGGTACATGGCTTGCTGGTTTTGGGGTTTGTCAGGGGTTGTGGAGTTGCCTTCACTTTTTATAGAGGGGCTGGTATGGTTTTTGCTTAAAGGGTGAGGCAACGGTTTCCCCCACCTTTTTCATCTTTTTCGTAGAGAGGCAAAAGAAACGTGAAGGGAAACTCGTTTACCTTACTCCAAAACAAAATTGGGAAGGACCGATGCCAGGCATCATGACGAAGTTGCGGCGTCATGCCGGCTTACTGGTGATTTCTATTGGTGTGGCGATGGGGATTTTTGTGGTTTGGGATGCGTTGCGTCAGTGGCAGTGGTCGGCGTTTCGTCGCGATATTGTGGCACGTATCAATGGTGAAAAAATTCATGTTCAGGAGTACGACCAGCTGGTGGATCAGGTGCGTGAGCAATATCGGTTGTTTCAGGGGCGTGTTCCTCAGGGTATGGATGAACAGATTCATCGGGAAGCGTTTCAGCGATTGATGATCCGCTACGTGATGGAGGAGGCGCTGGCGCGGTTGATGCTTTTGCCCGGTGAGTTCGAAATGAATGAGTATCTGGTGGGTGCGACGCCCCATCCGTTCGTCCAGCAGTTTTTTACCAATCCGGAGACGGGTCGGTTTGACCCTGTTCTGTTGAATCAGTTTCTGGCGCGATTGCGTGAGAATCCCACGGCAGATATGGTTGCTTTCTGGAATGTGCTTCGTGATCTGGTGTATCGGAGTCGTGTTCAGGTTCGGTATTTGTCGTTGTTGCGTTATGGATGGTATGTTCCGCGGTGGCTGGCGCAGATGAGTGCGCGCGAGCAGGAGGTTCGGATCACGGCGCGTGTCTGGGCGGTTCCTTATTCCAGGTTGGAGGAGGCACTGGGCGATACCACGGTGTTGCGCGTTACGCCCGAGGAAGTCCAGGAATATGCGGATGCGCATGCGAAGATGTATGCTCAGCGGTATCCGACGCGTGTGGTTCGGTATGTGTTTTGGGAGGTGCGTCCTTCGCGCAGGGATTCGCAGGCGCTTTGGGAACGGATGCAGGCGTGTGCAGGTCGGTGGACGGGTCCCGAACAGGATTCAGTTCTTCAGCGTGAGTGCAGTGAGCAGGTAGAAGGCGCACTGTATTACCGGAAAGAAGCACTGCCTTTTGGGGTGCAGGATACGTTGTGGGGGGCGGAGGCAGGTACGGTCATGGGTCCGATGTGGCTGGCGGAAGGGGATTATGGAGCGGTGGCGGTGTATCGCGTAGGCGAGGTGCGGCGCGTCGCCGATTCGGCATATGTGTACTGGATCTTTCGGCAAGCAGTTACGCGAAGGCAGCGCCGGGTGGCGACACGCCTGCTGGATAGCCTCAGGGAGTTGCTGACTCAGGGCACAGCCATCTGGGATAGTCTGGTCCAGCAGTATTCTCAGGATCAAACGACGAGAGGGCGTAATGGTGAGGTGGGTTGGCTCACGATGTCTACGGCGTTTCCTGAGCTGCGCAAGCGGGTTCTGGAACAGGCTTCATCTATAGAAGGGACATTGCCTGCCTATTTTGTCGTACGGGGTCCGCAGGGTATGTTTCTGGTTCGTGTAGATCGGCTGGCGGGCTTTTATAAAGGGAAGGAGGTGGCTCGGCTCTACCGGCGTGTAGAGCCCTCTACCGAAACGATTCAGCAGTTACGTGCGGAAGTGAATCAGTTCTATGCAGAGTATGCGACGGATCCGGACACTTTCGTCAAGTATGCGTTGAAGCATCATTTGCTGGTGCGACGTGTTGCGCTCTATCCCCATACCTTTACGCTCGCGCAATTGGGGAATGTACGCAGCTTAGTTCAGTGGGCGTTTCAGGCGGAGGAAGGTGAGTTTTCTGGGATTTTGACGTTTCCCAAACACTTAGTGGTGGCGTATTTGCATCGGGCTTATGAACCAGGTGAGATTATGTACGAAGCGATTCATCCGCTGGTGGCAGATATTCTGCGTGCACACAAGATTACGGAGTACGTGGTGCGTCGTGCGGGTGGGTCGTCGGGTACACTGCAACCTGATCAGGTCTTTGCGCAGTTACCGGTGGCGGCGGATTCTACAGAGGCGAATTTTACGTTTTCGCTGGATTACCTGCCGCATCCTGTGGGGAATGAACCCATAGTGGTGGGTGCATTGTCGGGGTTGTCTTCGGGTTTGGTTTCGCCACTGATTGAAGGGCGGTATGTGCTTGCGTATGGGAAGGTGGTGGGCAGGACAGAGCCTGATACAGCGCAATTGAAGCCGTTTGTGTGGCAGGCGCGTTCGCGTCTGATCGCACAATTTACTGCGTTGCTCTATCAGGAGGAGGAACTGCGCAAGGTGCTGGAGCGGGACTTTGCCATTGAGGATTTCCGCTACTACTTCTACTGAAGGTTTGCAAGTGTGGCGAAAGGGTAAAAAGTGGAAGGGTCAGGATGGCGAAGGGTGAGCGCATACGCGTTTTGATTACGGATGGGCTGGATGAAATGGCAGTTGCGCAGTTGCGTCAGCGGGGTTACGAAGTGATAGAGGGTCTTCCCGAAGGTGTGTCGTTATCGGCGTTTTTGTCGCGTGCGCCCGTGCATTGTCTGGTGGTGCGCAGTGCGACGCGTGTGACGCCTACGGTGATTGATGCGGGTTTACCGACGTTACGCCTGATAGTTCGTGCTGGAATAGGTCTGGACAACATTGCGGTGCAGTATGCTGAGAGTCGTGGTGTTCGTGTGTTGAACACACCTGGTGCGTCGGTTCGCTCGGTGGCGGAGCTGGCGCTGGCACATATGCTGGTGTTAGCGCGGAATTTGCATCGGAGCAATCGTGCGATGCCGGCTCGGGGCGCCACACACTTCGCGCAGCTCAAGAAGGAGTATGCCCGCACCAGTGTTGAGCTGGCGGGCAAGACGCTGTTGATCGTGGGTTTAGGACGGATTGGCAAGGAGGTGGCACGCCTGGCTTTTTTGCTTGGCATGAAGGTTCGTGCTTATGATCCGCATGTGCCTGTTGCGACGTTCGTCTTTACGTTTCCGGAGGCGGACAATGCGCAGTTCACGTGGACGTTACGTACGGAGCCGTTGGAAGCGGTGTTACCGGAGGCGGATTTCATTTCTGTGCATACGCCGGCGTTAAAGCGTCCTGTGTTCACTGAGGCGCATTTTGAACAGATGAAGGAAGGGGTGTGCATCATCAATTGTGCGCGTGGGGGAGTTGTGCCCGAGTCATTGTTGAAGCGGTATGTTCGTTTGGGGAAGGTACGGGCGTTTGGCTTGGATGTGTATGAGGGTGAGCCCACGCCTGATGAGGAGTTGTTGCGGATGGATGAAGGATCGTTTTCGCCGCACGTAGGTGCGTCCACACGGGATGCGCAGTGGCGAGTGGGAATGGAGGTTGTAGATCGGATAGTGCGGTTTTTTGGTGGGGAGGGCGTTTGATACTCACTGGTTTCAAGTGAGTTGTGTTAGGCGCTACCTTAGGCGCTCTAATCCGGATTGCGTAATGGCGTGATGATGTGCGCTACGGATTTGGGTGAGTGGTGAGTGGGGTTCCCGAGCAAATTTTCGCCACAGGAGTTGATCCAGCCAGGGTGTGTTCAGTCGGTTCAGCCACAGAGCAAGGCGTTCAGCAGGTCGGGCAACAGTTACGACTTTCTTTTTCCGGCGATGAACCACCTGCCAGATCGCACGGGCAACGCGTTCTGGCGGAAGGGCTTTCTGTTCGTCTAAGGGCGAGGTCTTCTGGGGCGCGCCCGTCTCTGTAAGGGCTTTTTGCCGGATGGGCGTAGCGACAAATCCCGGGCGGACAATGGCGACGTGCACGCCCGTGGGCAAAACCTCACGGCGCAGCGCTTCCAAGAAGCCTTCCAGTGCAAATTTGGAGGCGCTGTACAGTGTACGGGCAGGAAGACCTATGCAGCCGGCAAGCGAGCTTATCCCCACAATCACGCCATGCGTAGCCATCAAATGGGGGAGTGCCGCCTGAATGCAATAAACTGCACCCCAGAAATTAACACGCATAACCTGCTCCAGAACCTCTTTGTGCGTCTTGAGGAACAGGCTTCGGTGGGAAATGCCCGCATTGGCAACGAGCGCATCTATTCTGCCAAAATGATTGAGGGTGGCATCTATGAGGGCTTGTGCGCATGCGTCGGTCTGAAGATCGCACAGGTGCCAGCGCAGGTTTTGCTCCACTACGTGTGCAGGGAGGCATCGTCGTAAAGAAAGGAGGGCGTACTGGAGGGCGTCGGTTCGGCGACCATGCATGAGTACGCGCCATCCCTGTCGGAGAAACAGGTGGACAGTCGCCAAGCCAATTCCGGAGGTCGCCCCCGTGATCAGGAGGACTTTTTGACTGGCAGAAGTCGTTGCAGGTTGGGCTGGCTCAGCCATCTATCCAAGGAATTTAGCGATTCAAAGAGGAGGAGCCATCCGTCGGTGTGTCCGCGCAGGCATATGGCGGCAGGAAGTGGCAACGGGCGGGTTTGGACCAGCCAGGTGATTTCTTCCGCCAGGAGGTGAGTCCCTGCGTGGAATTGGGCGTCGGTGCCTGGTACGTGTTTGTGCCGATGCCACTGCTTCCACCAGTGGTGCTGGTGTGTGTGCAAAATTGCGTAGATGCGGAGGTCGCCCTCATAGGCAGCCAGGTGGGAGAACACTTCGGAGGAGGGAAGCGTCTCGCCTTGCCAATCCAGCCAAAAACGAGGTAAGGACCACTGGCGGATCTGGGCAAGGTGTTGCGGCTGGAGGTGGGGAAAGGCGCTGGTGCCCGTCCCTGTGATGAGGACTGATCCGTCGGGCAGGCGCAGGCTCAGGTTGCCATAGGCGGTCCCCGTGGGTGTTACGCCCAGGAGCCGGTGCCGATATGCCTGATCCCGGACCTCCAGGAAGGTCTGAAGTACATCTGGCGAGACCTGCAAAGTCGTAGCGGTTTGTGTCCAGGCATAGCGAATGATGCCTTCCTGTTCCATTTGGGTTGGGGGCTATTCAGGGTGTAACGTGCTCTTTTTTGGCAGCAGGCGTCTGCTGTGATGCGATCAGGTTCCTGGTCACCCACTGGGAGAATTCGTTCGCCGGAATGTATCCTTTTTCCGTGATGAAGCCCGTAATGTACTGGGCAGGTGTGACGTCAAACGCCGGATTGTACGCCGGAACGTCTGGCGGAGCAATTCGTACACGCTGAATCGTGTTGCTGGTTGTGATGCCTTCTACGAAGAGTACTTCTTCGGGATCCCGTTCTTCAATGGGAATGTCAGTTCCCTGAGTAAGTTGTGGGTCAATGGTGGAAGTGGGCAATGCCACATAAAAAGGAATGCCCATTTGGTGGGCGACGACCGCTTTCATTAGGGTGCCGATCTTGTTGGCGGTGTCGCCTGTTTGGGTGACACGGTCTGCCCCGACGAGGACGAGGTCAACCTGGTGGCGCCAGATCAAATAACCCGAGGCATTGTCGGCAATCAGTGTACAGGATACCTGGTTTTCTTTCAGTTCCCAGGCGGTGAGCCTCGCCCCCTGGTTGCGCGGACGCGTTTCACTGACCCACACATGAATAGGAATGTTCTGTTCTCGGGCAAGGTAAAAAACGGCGGTGACGGTGCCATAATCTACGGTTGCCAGCCAGCCCGCATTACAATGCGTGAGGATGTGAATCGTGTCCTGCTTTTTCTGAAAAAGGGTTTGCAGGATCTGGACGCCTGTTTCGCCAATTTGCCGGTTCGTGCGAATGTCTTCTTCGCGCAATCGCTGAAACTCCTGCAACAATAACGTCCGGATTTCCTCAATGGAAAATTGCGGCTGAACCCACTGGAGCATTCGGTCAATCGCCCAGGAAAGGTTGACGGCAGTGGGTCGTGCCTGCTTCAGCTGATGGGCGACCTGCCGGAGATAAGCTACGGGCTCGCGAAGGTAACGCTGTGGGATATGCAGGCTGGCAAGGTAAAGTCCGCCTGCCCCCACTACACCAATTAAGGGTGCCCCCCGAACATGCATAGCGCGGATGCCATCAAACACCTCCTGCCACGACCGCCAGTAAAGTACACGCACCTCATAAGGCAACGCATGCTGATCCAGAACGGCAAGACAATCATAATCCTCCAGCCAGACACTCCGATAGTACTTGCCGGCGATCCACACGGTTGGGGGGAGTTTGAGGGAAGG
>JALWYU010000028.1 GCA_026992635.1 Bacteroidota bacterium
ATCCGCCTCCCCCCATATGTACTCATCCAGAATCAAATCCCCCACCACCACAATACGACATTCCCCAAACCGACGCCAAAACGACTCAAGCACCGACCAATCCACCTTAACACCACTCATGCCCCCACCTCTTCAACCAACCGCGATAAACCCTCCACCAGCCGATTCATCGCAACACGCAACGTCTCCTCATCTACCGCACACGAAAGCCGAAAACACATCGGATCACCAAACGCATCACCCCCCACTACCGCTACCTGTACCGACTCCAGCAAATAAACCGCCAGATCCTCGCCACTGCGCACCCTGTGACCTCGCTCAACCAGCGCACCCAACAACCGCGAAGCATCCACCCACAAATAAAACGTACCCGACGGCTCTACCGGCTTAACCCACGGCGACAACACACCCAAACTCTCCACAGCTATCCGCAAACGACGACCAAACGCCTCTCGCATCTCCTCCACACAATCCTGAGGACCCGTCAACGCACGCAACGCCGCACGCTGAGACAACGAACATGCCCCCGCCGTCGTCTGACCCTGCAACCGCTCACAGACACGAACCACCTCCTCCGGCGCAACCAGCCAACCCACTCGCCACCCCGTCATCGCATACGTCTTGGAACAACTGTTCACAATAACACAGCGCTCCGAATTCGGAACATACCTGTACGGCGAAACAAACCGATGCGGCGCATACACCAGCCGATCATACACCTCATCCGAAACCACCCACAACTCCGGATACCGAACCAGCACCTCAGACAACGCACGCCAATCTTCCTCACTGTACACCACACCCGTCGGATTACACGGACTGTTCAAAATCAAAATGCGCGCACGCGGATGCTCAGCCAACCCTCGCTCCAGCACCTCCGGACGCAAACGATAACCCTCCTCAACACGCGTGGGCAAAACCACCGGACGTAACCCCAACGCCTCCGCCATATCCGCATACGACACCCAATATGGCGCAGGAAACAACACCTCATCCCCTTCATCCGCTAAAACAAACAACAAATGCGACAACGCCTGCTTCGCACCCGCACTCACCAAAACCTCCTCCACCCTCGTCGCCCTCCCCGTCTGACGAAACGTATACTCCGCAATCGCTTCACGCAAATCCGCAAAACCCGACACCGGCGGATAATGTGTATACCCCTCAGAAAGCGCTCCCCATAACGCCTCCTGAATATGCGCAGGCGTGGGAAAATCCGGCTCACCCAAACTCAAATCCAAAATCTGCTTACCCTCACTGCGAAGCACCCGCGCCAACCGCGCCATACGCAACGTCGCACTCTCCCTTAACCGACCTATCCTGCCACTGAGCCGCACCATGAATCCCCCAATTCCTCCATATCCAAAACCTCCACAATCCTTCCCCGTATAAGGTACACCGCACACACCGACCACTCTTTCCTCACAACCACTTACCTTACTCTCTAAACCAGAACCCTCAACCTGCCAAAAACACACACTGTATGGAACAACAGGAAAACTGGAAAAACCTCCTGTGGGCAGTCCTCGCAATCACCGCACTCACGCTCGCCTACTACCTCTACATGGACTTCTATGGATGGCAACAATGGCAAGCCACCACACCCCAAACCGACACACCCAACACTGCACTCTCCCCACAACCCCACCCCTCAGAACCTCCACCAGACACACCAGCAACTCCCCCCCACACACACCACGACACAACCCTCTACTTCACCAACAACCTCACCACACTCGCACTCAACCTGCCCACAGCCCAGTTCAACGCATGGTACCTCCACGAATACACCGACTGGCAGGGAAAAACCCTAGCACTCATCCAGAATACCGTCCATAACGCCCTCATCCTCCAGATCGGACAATGGTTCTGGAATAGCACACAAGCGCATTTCCAGATCATCTCCGCTTCCGACACACACCTGACCCTCCGCGACTCTACTCAGTGGGGCACCATAGAATACCACCTGTACGCCGATTCCCAAATCCCCTATATCTGGCACTGGCAAATCCAGGTCACACCCACAGCCAGCACACCCAACCAGCCTCCCCTGGCTGAACTCCACTGGCAACACGGATTCCAACCCCTAGAAAAACACCCAGACCTCGAACGCCAGTACGTAACCATCTACTACCGACTGCGTGAAGACGAAGAAGTCTCCAGCCTCTCCACACGCGAAGACGACGAAGAAAAAATCGGCGTCTCCCTATCCTGGATCGCTTTCAAACAACAATTCTTCACCTTGGCACTCTTCGCACAAAACGGCTTCCCGCACGCACAACTCCGTATCTACGAACCTGAACACACCGACTCACTCCTCAAAATCGGTGAAGCAACCCTCGGACTACGCTGGCAACAAACCGGAAACACCTACACCTGCCACCTACAGATCTTCGGCGGACCCAACCAGTTCCAGATACTCCGATCCGTCGGACAAGACCTGGAAGAAATCCTCCCTCTCGGATGGGCAATCTTCCGATGGATCACCCGCTGGCTCATCCTCCCCTTCTTCCACTTCTTAGAACAATACATCGCCAACTACGGCATCATCATCCTCCTGCTCACCATCTTCATTAAACTCCTCCTCACACCTCTGACCTGGCGCTCCTACGTCGCAATGGCAAAAATGAGTGCACTCCGACCACTCCTGGAAGAACTCCGCGAAAAATACAAAGACCAGCCCCAAAAACTCGCCCTGGAACAAATGGCACTGATGCGACGTGCCGGCGTCAATCCCTTAGGCGGTTGCCTGCCCATGCTCCTCCAGCTCCCCATACTCATCGCCATGTACCGATTCTTCCCTGCATCCATTGAGTTGCGCGGACAGCGATTCCTCTGGATCGACGACCTCTCCACCTACGACGTCCTCATCCAGCTCCCCTTCCATATCCCACTCTACGGAAGCCACGTAAGCCTCCTCGCACTCCTCCTGGGCATCAGCATGATCCTCTTCTCACGATTCGCACAACCCGACACCACCTCCCAGCAATACGCATGGCTCAAATACGTTATGCCCCTCATCCTCGTCTTCCTCTTCAACTCCTTCCCCGCCGCACTCAACCTCTACTACCTCTACTTCAACATTCTGGGCATCGGACAAAGCCTCTTAATCCGAAAATGGATACGCACCGACGAAATCATCAAACAGGTCCAGCAAAAAGCCAAACAAAAACAGCAAGCGCGTTCGTTCTTTGAAGCAAAATACCAGAAATGGCTCCAGCTCCAGAAAGAAACACGACAACAACAGCGACGACAACGAAGAAAACAACAACAACAACAACAACGTCGTCGTCCCTGACCCTTACGCTGACCCTGCTGGCTTTCACACTCTGGACCACCGCACCCACCTGCCCCCACAAAGAAAATGCCCGCACTGCCAAACGCTGGCAAACCTTCATCCTCTACTTAGAAGAAACACCCTGCTACGGAACTTGCCCCATCTACAAAGTGTGGCTCACCAGCAAGGGCATCGCCTACTGGCAGGGCATCCGATTCGTACCCTTAGAAGGACCAGGCACCGCAACCCTCACGCCCGAACAAACCGATACGATCCGACAGTGGCTCGCCTCCATCCACTGGGACACCCTCAAAAACGAATACGTAGACCACAACATCCAGGACCTGCCAGGCTGGCACATCCTCGTCCAGGACCACTTCGGCAACCAGAAACACATCCACCTCTACGGAACAACCCGAACTATACCACAGCACCTCCTGGAAAAAGTCCAGTGGCTCCAAAACTGGGTACTCAAACTGCCTTTCCAGCCCACAGACCACCTACCCAACGACCTGCCCCAACCAAAAAACCCTCCCCCTTGGCGCACGCCCCAGGAATGAACACAACCCCATGCAAATACCTGCCCACTGGACCAACCCCGAATACTGGCTGGAAAAACTATTGACAATCCCCACACCCACAGGCACTGAACACCGACTTATCCCCTTACTCGCACACACCCTCCAGCGACTGGGCTTCCATATCCAAATACAACGCGTCTTCCGACAACATGCCTGGAACCTCCACGCCTACCGCACTAACAACAACATCAGCACAAACCCACTTGCCTTCCTCACCCACCTGGATACCGTCGCTACACCCTGTCCAACACAACGCCAAAACCATAAATGGATCGGGCGCGGCACCGTAGACACCAAAGGACAAATCGCCGCACTGATCAGCGCCATCGCTCGCCTGCCCCGCAACCTCCCCCTGGAAGTCTACTTCGTCGCCGACGAAGAAGAAGGCGGAACCGGCTCCGAAGCCCTGCCACTCTCACCCGGTAAACTCTATATCGTCCTGGAACCCACAGACCTGAAGCCCATGACCCAAACCACCGGCGCCTTAGAATACATCGTGCACATCCCCTTAGAGGGGTGCCATGCCGGCGCACTCCACACAAACCACCATGCACAGCCCCAGCACTGGTGCCAGCCAATCGCTACACTCCACGAACTGACACAAATACCCGGCATCCAGACCATCCACATCCTCCAGATGCAAACCCCAACCTGGAACCTCTATGCATTCCCCGAAACCCTGAACGTACGCATTGAACTGCGCCTCACCGACCACGCATCCTTAACCCAGGTACGACACGCTGCAGAAACCTGGTTCCGCCAAAAACACTACGCCTGGCAATACGTGGAAGGATTCCCCACATTCTCAGTACCACTCACCCAACAGGAATACCACTGGCTGCGTACCGCCTGGCAAAAAACCGGAATCCCCTTCCAAACCGGAACCTACTCCGCATGGACCGACGCCGTCAACCTGTGGCGACGCGGAGCACGTCCACTCATCCTCGGTTGCGGATCACTCGCACGCGCACACACCTCCCACGAATGGATCTCTACCCAAGAACTCCAGACCGGAACCCTCCTCCTGCAAAATCTAATCCTGACATGGCACCAGACAATACCAAAACAAAACCCCTGAACACGTCACACCCACAAATTGACGATGCGCTCCTGAGCCGACTGGAAGAACTCGCACGCGTACGCATCCCTCCCGAAGAACGACCACGTATGCTTCGCGACCTATCCGAAATGCTCCGCCTCATCCAGAAACTGGAAGAACTCCCCCTAAAAGACATCCCTCCTCTCCGCCACCTGCACGACACCCCGCAAACCTTACGTACACCCAGCCAGCAGGAACCCCCACTACCCCGGGAAACCGTCCTTGCCTTAGCACCGGACCACGACGGCAAATACCTGCGCGTACCCCGATTCGTAGAACGAACGCCAGACAATCATTACCACAACCCGACAGCCCACACCAGCCACCCCAAATCTCACGACGACGAAACAATCGTTACTGAAACCAGACGACGCCAAACCTCAAAACCCCGATGAAACCCTACCGACAACGAATCTCGCAACCGAAACACAACACGCTCGCGAAACAAACCCACACCCCGAACATACCATCGCCACAGCGTATCCTGCTCTAAGAGAAGATCCTGACCCAGACCCCATACCTCCACACACTCCCGATCCCCATCACAAACAAACCCTACACGCCGGTAATACCATTCCGACTGGGCAACCCGCCCCAGCCACTGAACATACAAATCCGTGGGAGCCTCCGCCACCGAATAGTACAGAAAAGGCGTCCACACAACCCCTACACGCACAGGAAACACCAGCTCCACCCACCGAACATTCTCTTCATGCCTCAGAATCCGACCCGACTCCACAATCCAGAAAAACGAATTGACCGGAACCCACTCAGCCTGACCCAACCCCTTACGCCACCGATCCACACGATACACCCACCTGCCCGACTGATCCCGCCACCCATCCACAACCTCCCACCGAACAAAAAACCGAACAGTGTCTGGAGCACGACCCGGCTCACCCGAATATCCCACCGAATCTACCTGATAAACCCAGACATTCCCCAAATCCACAGGAAGATATTCATGAACCAAGGGCAACATCTCAGAACCAGCACCCCCACGACACCCGGATAACAGCCCCCCCACACAAACCAGCATCCATCCACAACAACCTCCCCTACACCAAATCCTCATCGCACAACCACCAACCCTTCCTCTTGAGAAACCGCAAACTGCCGAACCGCAGACCAAATCCGATCCCACGCCAGCGAACGAACCAGCCTCCGATCAACAATCACACCACCACCCAGCACTTCCTCCCCCCGGTACAAAACACCGGACTGACCAGGTGCCACCGCCCGCGCCGGCTCCTCAAACGTAACCTCCACACGATCCCCATCCAGAATACGCGTCACCCGACCAGGATATACCCTGCCATGCGCACGAATCTGAACCTCCACATGCATACCCCGATAGGGCGCAGCAACACCAATCCAATTAGTACGCGCCAGAACCATCGCACGGGCACCCAAGTACTCCTCCGGACCAATCACCACCAGATTCGCCTCCGGAACAATCTCCACCACATAATACCGCCTGCCCATCGCCACCTGCAACCCTCGCCGCTGACCAATCGTAAAATAAAAGTAGCCAGGATGCACACCAACCAGCTCACCCTCTACCGTTACTAAAGGACCCGAACGCCGCAAATACCGGGACCAACTTGCCGAACGTGCCAGACGACGCCGTAAAAACACCCGGTAATCATCCTCCGGAATAAAGCAAATCTCATACGAATCCGGCTTACCCGCTAAGAACTCCAAGCCATGCCTCGCAGCCAGCGCACGCACCTCCTCCTTCGTATACTCACCAACGGGCATCAATGTCCGCGCCAGCCGATCCTGCGTCAACACCCACAACACATACGACTGATCCTTTTGCCGATCCTTACCACGGAACAGGCGCCACCGACCCCCTTCATACCGAATCCGAGCATGATGCCCTGTCGCCACCCATTCACACGAAAACAACTCTGCATACCGGAAAAGCACATCCCACTTAATCGTCTGATTGCACAAAATACACGGATTGGGTGTCCGACCCGACAAATACTCCGCCACAAACGTGTCAATGATTTTCCGGGCAAACTCCCTGTGAATGTCCACCACATAATGCGGAATCCCCAAACGATGCGCCGCAATGCGCGCATCATGAATATCATCCAGCGTACAACAGCCACGAACCGCTGACCGCATATCCCCATCCGACGCCGACCACGTCTTAAACGTAATCCCAATCACCTCATAACCACGCTCCTTTAGAAGCAACGCCGTCACCGTACTGTCCACACCCCCACTCATCGCCACCAGAACACGACCCTTCTTCCTGTTGGTGATTCCCGACCTCATGCGTGCACTGCCTCTTCTTTGTTTATCCACATTCGTTTGC
>JALWYU010000029.1 GCA_026992635.1 Bacteroidota bacterium
GGGCTGGGGAGCGCACGCGTACGCGTGCGCTCCCCAGCCCCCAAGCCCCACCGCCCGCATTGAAGAAGAAATCTTTTGCACTCATGCTTTCTGTTGCGTTTCGTTTGGGCTTTTTACTGTTGGCTGGTGGTTTGGTTAGTGTGTGGGTTGGTTGTCGCTGGAAGTTTCAGTGTCGGGCGTCGTATACCTGGTTGTACAAATTGAAGGATCGGGTTACGCGGCGGGAGATTCGTCGTGGGTATGATTATTACATGCTGGATTTGTTTGACACGCAGTCTGAGGACATTGCGCAGATTCATGATCGGGGTGGTAAGGTGGTGTGTTATTTTTCGGGGGGTACCTTAGAGGAGTGGCGTCCAGATGCAGGGTTATTTCCGGATTCGGTGGTGGGCAATCCTATGGAGGGGTGGCCAGGGGAGTACTGGCTGGATATTCGTTCGCCGGCTGTTCGGTCGGTGATGGTTCAGCGCATAGAGTTGGCGGTGCGTAAAGGGTGTGATGCGGTGGAGGCGGATAATGTAGATGGGTGGTTGCACGATACGGGTTTTCCGTTGACGTCTTCGGATGCCGTGGATTATTTTACGTGGCTGGCGCAGGAGGCGCATTCCCGGGGGTTGCAGATTGCGTTGAAGAACAATGGTGAGCTGGTTTCGGCGTTGCTTTCGGTGTTGGACATGGCGATTGTGGAGGAGTGTTTTGCCAATGAGGAGTGTGATCTGTATGAGCCTGTGGTGGGTGCGGGCAAGCCGGTGTTTGTCGTGGAGTATGATTTACCGCGGCGTCGTTTTTGCTGTCTTGCGCGTCAGTATGGCTTCAGTGGGGCGCGTGCGTGTCTGGCTTTGGATGGGTGCTGGAAGCCGTGTTTTTAGGGGGTGGAGGGGTTGTCGGTGGTCTGGCTGGGTTTTCCCTGTAAGGGGGTTGTGGGGGTTGTGATGGGCTGGTCCTCTTCCCAACCGATGCGTTTTTCGGGGGGTGCTCCGTAGAGTTCGGGGTGGAGGTAGTAGCCCTGGAAGGCGGGTGGTTTGAGAGGTTCGGCTTCTACGGGGTGGGCACGCAGGTAGGGGTCGTTTCGGCGGGCGACTATCATCCAGGCGACCTGGACGTGTCCCTGTTCGGATCGGATAATGAGTTTGGGGTTATCGGGTGTGGGTTCTTGTTCTACCCAGACGCGGACTCCAGCACCAATGGGTGTCAGATAGTAGGTGGGTTCGGTATTGACGTGCCAGAAGTAGGCGGGCAGCGTTATTTCGGCGAAGCCCTGGTCGTTGGTGGTTATGCGTCCCCGGTAGACGTTCAGGACTTCGGGGCTTTCTATGGCGAAGTGGAGGAGGAAACGTCGGTCGGGTTCTATGGGATGGTCAATGACGAAGGATTTGGCGCCGGTCGCACTGAAGTTTCCCAGTACGCGGACGTTGCCGATGAAGCGGGCTGCCCAGCTGTTGTTGGCGTTGGGGTTCAGTGCTCTGCCGATGATGCCTGCCCAGCCTCCGTATCCGTAGACGCCGGTTCCGTTTCCTACGCCACTGTTGATGATTTCGCCGTATACGCTTTTGCATCCGTTAGTGCAGTTGCCGCCGTCCTGACGTGCGAAGATTACGCTGGCGTTGGTGGTATTGATGGAGTTGGTGAGGAATGCGGTGTGTTTGGCGACGCTGGTTTGTGCCCGGATGGGATAGGCGGAGTCCACGGTGTTGTTGTAGGAGGTGATCAGGAGTGCGGGTCCCTGTCCGTAGTGGTCAATTTCTAGGGCGGGCATTGTGTTGGTGGTGTTGGATTGTGGGGAGTTGCCTTCCACGCGGATGTAGAGTGCGCCGTGGTTGGCGTTCCCGGTTGCGTACAGGTTGAGTACCCAGAGGTTGTCGTCGGTGAAGGCGACCAGGTCTGCTAAGGTGTTGATTGTGTTGAAGTTTCCACCGGTTCCGGTGACGTACATGCCGTTGCCGCGGACGTCCAGGATGCCCTGGGGGTTGGGGTTGTTGACGCCGATTTGTCCGGAGGCGGTGATGCGCATTCGCTCAGTGTTGTTGGTACGGATGACGAGGTCGGCATTGTCTTTGGTTCCCAGGAAGTTTTGTGCTGGGGAGGTGCCGGCGTTTCCGGTGAG
>JALWYU010000030.1 GCA_026992635.1 Bacteroidota bacterium
CCCCACCTTTTCATTCTTTCTGGACGATGGTGGTTCCGTCGTCATTTTCCGATGTTCGTGTGGATCTGGTTCGTGAGGTTGCGGGGATTCGTACGGATGTTCCGGTGTTGGTGTGTGTTGGCGAGTGGCGGGAGTGTATGCATGTGGGTGAGGGTTGGTGGCGTTATCGGTTGCGCACTCGTTCGGAGGAGTTGTATGGTTGGTGGCAGGCTTGGGTTGAGCGTGTAATAGTGGGTGGTCGTCCGCGGCTGGAGATTGGTTTTCCGGTGAGTGTAGTGTATGTGGGGATGGAAGTTCCGGTTCATGTGTATGTGGTGGGTGAGGATCGGTGGCGAGGTGATTCGCTGGTGGTGGAGGTGCTGGATCCTTCTGGGGGTTGGCGTCGTCTTTCGGTGGTTCGCACGCCTGAGGGGTGGACGGGCTGGTTTCGTCCTCGTCAGGCGGGGATGTATCGTGTGCGGGCTGTGTACTGGTCGGCGGAAAGTGGTGTGTTGCGGGCTGTCCGTGGATTGACGGTGATAGAAGGGGAGCCTGAGCGGTATTTGCGTGTACCTGCCCGCTCGTATGTAGAACTGGTTCGGCGTGGTGGTGTACGTGTTGTGGATGTGGCGAGTTTGTTGGGGCATCAGGATTCGCTGCGGGTATGGCTCAATACGTTTGTGGATTTTTTGTCGCGTCAGGGGGGTGGTGTTCGTGTGCGTGCCGAGCAATTTCCGGAGTTACCCTGGTGGGGTTTGCCCCTGTTGCTTTTGTTGTTGCTGGGTGAATGGGTTTGGCGCCGGCAAATGGGCGGGATATGAGAGATAGCCTTCCCGGAACCAGAGACGGTGTGCCGCGGCAGCATGGGGGACAGCCGGAACAAGCCAGTCCTTTTCGCTGGTATCATGTGGTGTTGCCTGTGGGGCTCAGTGTAGGTGTTCTGGTGTATTTGTTCTGGCATCATGAGTTTGACTGGTCGTTGCTGGCGGCGTTTCGTGTTTCGGCGGAGGGCTGGTTCTGGCTGGTTTTGTCGGTGGTGGCACTGGTTATTCGGCATGGTTTGTTGATGGTTCGGTTACGGATGCTGGCGGGGTCTACGCTCACGTGGGTTGCCCTTTTTCAGATTGTGACGTTGTGGGAGTTTGGCATGTTGCTGGCGCCCATGGTGGTAGGTGGTACTGCCGCCTCGGTGATTTTGTTCTTACGTGAGGGGTTTTCGGCAGGGCGTACTGCCAGTTTAGTCATGACGATCATTTTTCTGGATCATTTGATTTTTGTGGTGTTGGGTCCGGTGTTGTACTGGTTGATTCCCGATGTATTTCCTTCGGGTTTGGGTGGTGCTTCTTTAGAGGTGGCGTTTTGGGTGGGCTGGCTTCTCTTTGCTGTGTACTGTTTGCTGTTGGGGTATGGGATCTGGTATCGTCCACGGAGCATTGCCCGGTTGTTGTATGGTTTGGGCAGGTTACCGGGCTTACGTCGGTGGGCTAAGGGCTTTCGCAAGACCGCACGTGATATTTACTGGACGGCTTTACATTTGAGGGGTAGGGGCGTTGGGTTCTGGCTGGCAATTGGTTTGTTGACGCTGGGCGTGTGGACGTTCCGCTTTTTGAATGCGTCATTGCTGGTTCAGGCGCTGGTTCCTGATACGGGATTTTGGGATCACATCGTGATGTATGGTCGGCAAACGGTGATGTGGCTGGTGTTGCTGGTGATGCCCACGCCGGGCGGGGCAGGGGCGGCGGAATTTGGGTTTGCCCATCTGTTTGAGGAGTTTTTGCCTGAGGGGTGGGCACCACTTCTTACGTTGTTGTGGCGGGTTCTGAGCGGATACATTTATCTGGTTGTGGGTGCGGTGGTTTTACCTTTCTGGTGGCGCCGTACGCAGATTCAGCGTGCGAAGCGAGCGCGTTGAAACTCCTTTCAGGGAAATTTTGTTAGGTACTTTGGCACGGATTTTGCATAGGATTAGAAGTGAGGAGAAAGGAAAATCGCGGGGACATGTGGCGGAAGATCCTGGCTGTAAGCATGATGGTGGGGTTGGCTGGGTTTCTCGCCTGCCAGCAATGCATGGAGTGCCAGATTCGGGATTCCAATGGTCAGCTGGCAGACACCAAGCAAACGTGTGGGACCAGTACAGAGCTCAACCAGTACGAACAGGATTGCAAAGATACGTATGCTTCAGTGGGGTATACGTGCGAATGCGCAATGCAGTGATGGGCTGAACGCGTCGTGAGGAATTACACAGGGCGATGCGCGTCCTGGTGGAGGAGCTGGCTTTCTGGTTTCCGCCTGTAGAGAAGGTGCCCATAGAGTTGATTACGGAGGCACTGACGGCGTTGGGCCTGGAAGTCAAGGAGGTGGGCAAGTGGGGGATTCGTCCCCCTGCTGAGGATTGGCTCGTAGGTATAGTCAGGGAAGTGACGCCTCACCAGGACCGGTACTGCCTTGTGCGAATTGATGTGGGATCAGGTACTTTTCTAACGGCATTGTCCGGGGATCGGACGCTTCGTCCTGGTGAAGCACTTCTCGTTGCTCTCCCGGGCAGTTTTTACTATGATGTTCGGGGAGGGCGCCAGCCCGTTGAACAGCGGGAGATTGCGGGTGTTGTGTCGGAGTGCTTGCTTCTCTCTGAGCGGGAGGCGGGCGTGAGCACGCGTCATGAGGGGGTTTGGCGTCTGTCGCCAGTGGAGGCAGTTCCCGGTATGCGCGCTTCACAGTTACTTCAGCCTGCCAGTTACACGTACATAGATCTGGATTTGACGCCCAATCGTGCGGACGCCCTGTCGCACTTAGGCGTTGCCCGGGAGTTGCGTGCCTGGCTGGTGTTTCACGGGCATGTCTCTGCGGACGAACCTTTGCAACAGATTTTTCGTACAGAAGATTGGGAACCTGCTCCTACTCCCTGGAGAATCAAGATTAAAGATGGCGCCTGGCACTATGCGGGTATGGAAATCACAGGTTTGCGGGTTCGTCCATCGTTGTGGAAGATTCAGGCGTTTCTTCGGGCGTTGAATCAGACGCCCGTCAACAACATTGTGGACCTAACCAACTGGTTGTTGTTTCAGGTGGGTCAGCCTTTGCATGCTTTTGATCGCGAGCGCCTGGAAGAACCTGCCATTGAGGTGCGTCCTTTAGCGGGTGCTCAATCTTTTCAGGCACTGGATGGAAAAACCTATACGCTTCAGGAAGGCGACATTGTGATTGCACAGGGTGAACGGATTTTAGCTCTTGCCGGAATCATTGGGGGTGCCGATTCGGCGGTGCACGCTGGGACGAGGGCGATCTTCCTGGAGAGCGCTACCTTTTTTGACAGGGCGATTCGGCGGACGGCGCGTCGCCTCCGTTTAAACACCGAAGCGGGTCTTCGTTTCAGTCGGGGAGTTGATCCCGCTTTAGCGCGGGATGTCCTGCCCGCAGCCGCCTACCTGTTTGCACAGGAGGGTGGAACATGCTATGCTCCGGTGTATGTGGTGCATCGTCGGGTAGAGCCCCGAATTATTGCTTTTCCTGTGCGCTTTGCGGAGCGTGTTACGGGTCAGTCCTGGTCGGTAGCCACGATCCGAAAGGCGTTTCAGCTGCTGGATATTCGGATTGTTCGTGAGGAGGAAGAGACGCTCACAGTAGAGGTGCCCCATTATCGGGTGGATGTGGTTCGTCCGGTAGATCTGGTGGAGGAACTGTTACGTTTAACCGGGACTGGCGCCATTCCTGAAGTTGCTGTAGCGACAATCCCCATGCACGTTCCCGAATTTTTGCAATCTTTGCATGAATTTTTCCTGTTTCTTCAAGAGGTGGAGCGCTATTGGCGTGCTCGCGGTTTCCAACCCCATGTAGGGTTATCGTTTGTTTCGGAAGAAGGGCTTCGCAGATTTGGCTGGCAGCCCGAGCGGTGCGTTCGTGTTCTGGAGAGTGTATGGGAGAATCGGAATTATCTGCGTCCGCATTTATTGCCTTCCCTGATAGAAGGTGTTCGTCATCAACGTGTCCAGGGTACAGGCAGAGTGGCATTGATGGAAGTGGGAAAAGTCTTTTGGCTGGGGACACGCGACCAGGATACCCTCCCTGAAGAAACCTGGGGTTTGGGCTTGATCTTCTGGCAGGCACTGCGTATGCGTTCGGTGGTGCCCGACTCTGATCCACGCGGTCAGCCTCGTATCTTTCCCTTTTTCTGGTTGAAGGGCGAAGTGGAGATGTGGCTGTCGGAAGCACTTGGTTTGTCGCAGGCATTCCTCTATACGAAGGAAGTTTCGCTTCCGTGGGCTTATCGTGCCATTCAGTTTCTTGTGGAAGGCAACGATCAACCTGTGGGTGAGCTGGGCTGGGTCAATGCGCAGGTTGTTCGGGCAGATGGCATCAAAGAACCGGTCTATTACGGGTTCTTTCTGCTGGAGCCCTTATTCCGGATATACTCCAGGGTGAAGCGTGTGCCTCTTCTGGATTTGCCTGGTACACTGGCGTATCGCGACGTTTCGTTTCTTGCACCTGTAGATCTGAGGTGGGCAACCATCCATGCATCCATTCGTGCACATCTGTACCCTAAGGGGCATTTTCTTTCCTATCAGGTGATTGACGTGTATGAAGGTCTGCGGACGGGTGCGGCGGATTCGCGGTCTATGCGTCGTTCCTATACGATTCGGCTGTGGGCATCGCCGCCTGACGAAGCCACGCTGGATAGGTGGTACGCGGCTTTTGTTCGGCATCTCCAGGAAACACTTCCCATTCAAATTCGTGCCTGATGGAAAGCGCAACTTCAAATCAAAAGCGAGCGAAAAGGTTTTGGGGTTGTAGAGGGGTGGTGACTTCCCGCTTGGCCGGCGGGATGCCGTCCAGGTTTTTTCTGAATGTGCTGTCTTCTCAGTGTGGTTCCGGTCCAGTGGCTGGAATCACTTTTCCATTTCCATTTTGTTTTTGGTCAATACCCTACCTTTTTGTTTTAAGCGGTTCTTCTAAAGCAACGCGAAGTGGACATACGGAAAATCGCAAGTGCCATGTGGTTACGACTTTTAGGAGGTGTACTGGTTGGTGCTGGACTCAGTGGGTTGGTGGCATGTGGCAGTGGTAAGGACTGGGTGTGCGAGTGCAACTGTGCGGACAATGGGAGTACGTACACTGACAAGGTCGTAATTTTCAATCAGCCCAAGAAGCAGGCAGAGAAGCTGTGCACGCGCCTGGAAAACGATTTCACTGTCATTTATCAGAATGGGGGTGAATCGGCTTACGGCGACTCTGCCTGTACCTGTTCCATTCGTCCGCTTTAATGCAGTTTGCTTTCGGTAATGTCTTCAAATCAAAAAATCCGGAGTGACATGTTGTGGCGTAGGTGGCAACGGTTCATTGCAAGTGCTGGGCTGGCTGCAGGTTTGAGCACCCTGACCATGTGCAATACCTCGGAGTGGATCTGTAAATGTCAGGTGTCTTTCTTTGGTGCGACTTTCACGTTTGACGTCATCATTACCAATCAGACCAAGAAGGACGCCGAAGCCATTTGCCAGCAAATTGAACGGGACAACGACGGGGCAGTTTGTGAACTGTCGGGCAAATTCAAGTGATTTCTGGGGTTTCTCTGGCTGAAAGTGAGCTCTTTCTCAAAATCCTGAAACCATGCGAAAGCTGTTGATTTTGGCTGCGGGTTTGGCATGGCTGAGCCTGAGCGGAACCTCCTGCGGTAAGAAAGACTGGAAGTGTCTGTGTACAATTCAGTACACGACTACGGCAAATACCAGCGATTCCTATCAGAGGGAGGAGTATTTGCTCAATCAGCCCAAGAAACACGCGGAACGGATCTGCACGCAGATTGGGGAAGATAGAGTGGCACAACTCCAGGAAAGTGATTACATTACTTCTGCGAGTGCGAACTGCAAGTTGCGGGAAATCAAGTAAATTCGCCTTTACCCTGTGAACAATCCTCCAAAATCCCATACTCATGCAAAAGCCATGGGTTGTTGCGATTGGTGCGGTGTTGAGCTGGTTGTGGCTGGTTCAGGGCTTCTGTGGTCTTCAGGCGAAAGACTGGAAGTGCGTGTGTGTAGTAAGCGATGCCAACACAGGCTCTTCATACACTTCCATTGCATACCTGTACAACCAGAGCAAGAAGGACGCAGAGGCAATTTGTCAGTTCTATGAGGATGAGTGGCGCCAGGATCTGGATCCGGGCGAGACGGTTTCGTGTACGCCGGAGAAGATCTGAGGTGGTTGGCGGTGTTGTCAGCGGTTGTAGCAGGTGTGCACGTGTGTCCTGACGGCTGCTTCACTTTGCCAGCCTGTGTGTGTGGTGTGTGTAAGGGGTTTGGGGAGGGGGTATTTTCATTTGTGAGGTTGTGTGGTGGGGTGAGTGTAGCGTGAGCCAGAGGTGGTTGCTGGATTGAGTCTTGCAGGTGTTCATCAAGGTGTCCCGGTATTGAAGGAAAAATTCCGGGTTGTTCCCTGTGAAAAAATTTTGGGTTTGTTTTTCTGGAGGTCCCTATCTTTATAATTGAGAACACGCTTCGTGGTTTTTTGCGGGGCGAATCGGGCTCCTTTTGCAACACCAGCATAGTCTGGTTTCAAAATCGCTTGCATCATGGCGGGACGGAACCAAGTTGGCCAGGGCAGAATACGGGGATGCATTGTGGCGGGGTTTGCCTGGAGCGTCGTGTGTGCTATTTTTGCACAGAATGTTGGTGTTGGGACGACCAGTCCACAGGCACGCCTCCATGTACAGGCGCCGGCAAACTTTGCCCAGCCCCTGTTGCTGGTGGATCAGGCAGGCAATAATGTGCCTTACCTGGTTGTGTTGCCCAATGGGTATGTGGGGATTGGCGTGTCTTTGGCGCAGGCACGTTTACATGTTGTGGGAACGGGTTTATTTACCGATACGCTTACGGTGCTGGCACCCCTGTATTTGATGGGTGAGTTTGCGCCGGGTGGCAATCCGGGCACGTCCGGGTTCGTCCTGATGAGTCAGGGTCCGGGTCAGCCGCCTGTCTGGCTGGATACCGCCCTGTTAACCAGCAGTGGTGATAACTGGGGGAATCAGGTTGCCCAAACGGCATCGCCTGTAACAGGAAATGGTCTGGTGGGCAATCCCATCACTTTGATTCCCGGGCAAAATGCCGGTGATATCCTCCAGTGGAATGGCAATGCGTGGCAGGTGGTTGCGTTGGCTAATGCTGAGACCGATCCCAATGCCTGGCGTTTAACGGGCAATGCCATTGGTGCTACGGACTTTTTGGGTACGACCAATAACCAGCCCCTTGTATTTAAGACCAACAACACGGAACGGATGCGGATTACGGCGACGGGCAACGTGGGGATTGGCACTGCCAACCCCGCAAAGAAACTGCACGTGCAAGGAGACATGCGCATTACGAATGTTCCGGCGTCGGCTGCGCCAGCCCAATTGCTGGTTGTCAACAATGCGGGGGATGTGGAGGGAATTGCCTTCACCGGGAGTAACACCCAGTTTTTGCGGGCGGATGGGCAGTGGGCAACGCCTGCCTCTTCGGGCGTCCAGACGTGTGCCACGGTGGCTGCCAACTACCTCCAGAAATGGACCAGCAACAATGATCTGTGTAACTCACAAATCTTTGATAATGGGACGAACATCGGTGTGTTCACCAATGCGCCCAATTATCCGGTGCATATTGCCAAGTCGTATGGCGGGTCATTTGGTCAGGGCTTGCTGTATGTGGTGGATCTGAGCAATAATGCGGGCGATGATGCGGCAGGCTACTTCAAAAACGACAACGTGGATTTCTGGGGTTATGGCGTGTATGCCTTAGGTGGTTATGTGGGTGTTCATGGTGCTGTGAATAGCTCGGGAAGCAGTACGTATTACGGTGTGCGTGGTTCGGGCAGTGCGGGTACGGGCACTGCTTTTGGCGTGTATGGCTCGGCTTCGTCGTCGGGCACTGCCTATGGCGTGTATGGCATTGCCTCGGGTACGGCAACCAATAAGTATGGCGTGTATGGGACGACCAATGGCAGTTCTGCCAGTCAAGTTGGCATCTACGGGCAAAATACCAACAGTTCGGGGACAGCGATTGTGGGTGTGGGCAACAACCTCAACACATATTTTACGCTGACGGGAGGATCTGGCGCGGCATTGAATGGCGAACGATTTGGCGTATTTGGCAAAGCGTATGGTACCAATGCCACGACGCTTCCTATGGCGGCGGGCTACTTTGACGCGGATAACACTGTAGAAAATCCGTTTGCCTACGTTGCCCAAATTCCCAGTGCGGGCACGAACATTGTTTCGGCGGGTGGGTACTTTGACGCGGGTTCAGGCTATGGTGCCTATGCCTATGTAGGTGCCCGGCATTCCGGTGGAACGAACTACAAGATCATTGGTGGGGGTTCAATGTCCACGATTGTGAAGGCGCCCGATGGTACGCTCCGTGCCCTCCACGCGATTGAAACGCCCGAAATTCACTTTATGGATTTTGGTATCGCGCGTTTGGTAAATGGTCGGGCACGTGTAGAGCTGGATCCCATTTTTGCGCATGCGATTCACGTGGATGACCAGCGTCCTCTGCGCGTTTTTGTTCAGGTGCTGAACACCTTTGAGTGTGGTGCGGTGATTGTTCCGGAACGTACGCAGACGTTCTTTACGGTGGAAGCAGAACGTCCATGCAATGCGGAGTTTCAGTGGATGGTGATAGCGAATCGCGCCAGTGAGTATGATGAAAACGGTAATCTGATTGCCCGTTATCATGACGTGCGCTTTGAATTGGCACCTCCTCCCTTAGAACGCCCAGAATTGCAACGTGGGCAGTCGCCTTCCGTAGAAGACGATCCCAAGATAAAGCAGTTGCCTCAGCAGCGCATGCAACGTCGTGTGGCGCCGCATGGATCGGGTGCGGACAATCAGTAAATAACCTTGTCTGTCTGTTCTGTCTGTCTGTCTGTCTGTGTGTGTGTCCTTCTGTTTGCTTGTTTGCCCTCATGGTTGAGGGAGGCGGGCAGGGAAGTTTGTTCCCCTGCCCGTCTTTCTTTTTTTGAATTAAGCCCACTATTGAACCGGTTGGGGATTACTTCCTTATCGGATCAGCTCGTAAGCATGGCGATGTAAAGCGATCAGGAGGGCAATCATCAGGGAAAAAGCCAGGCATTGCGACCCACCATAGCTCACCAGGGGAAGGGGAATGCCAATGATTGGAAACAGCTGAACCTGCATTCCGATGTTGATCACGATGTGCACTAAGAAGAATCCGATGAAACATCCGGCAAGGACGCGAACGTAGCCATCCCGATGTGTAATGCCCATTTGCCAGAGTACTGTCAGCAGGATGCCATACAGAATCAGGAGGAGGGTTGCGCCGAGCCAGCCCCAAGCTTCAGCAATTGTGGTGAAGATGAAGTCGGTACGCTGGGCTGGAATGTAGTGAAACCGCGTGAAGTAAACCTGGTGGATTCCGCGTCCGGCAATGCCTCCACTGATGATGGAGCGGCGCACCTGAACTACGTGGTAGCTGGCGCCACGTGGGTCTTCCAGCTGTCCAGTAAGTACGAGCAGTCGTTGTTGCTGATGGGGTTTTAACAGGTCATGAAATGCAAAATGGATGAGGAGGGCATAGCCTGCAATGAGCAGGGCACCTGCTATGGCGAGTTTCTGATAAGGATTGCTTCTTTTTTTTCGCCAGAAAAGAAGGGCTGTAGCGGCGAGGGTACCCGCAACCAGCAGGACCCAGAACAATTTACCGGCAATGACCACGAGCATAATCGCGTACGCCGCGACGCCTGTGAGGATCAACCAGAGCGGCATTCCTGCGGAGACCAGCCCTATGGCTACGCCGGCAAATGTGAGGGCGGAGCCTGTATCGTTCTGGAGCAGGGCGAGTCCTGCGGGTAGTGCTGTGAGGATTCCGGCAATCACAATTTCACGCCACCGGAACGGAAAATGCATTCGCGTGAGTCGGGCAATGACCATGCCTGTAGCGACCTTTGCCAGTTCCACGGGTTGAAAGGCAAGAGGGCCAACTGCCAGCCAGGCACGCGCACCATGGACCTCTCTGCCTGCAACCAGTGCCAGGACCATCAGGGCTATACTCAGCCCATAAAGCAACCGGTCCAGAAACAAAAACCGATGGACAGGGACGAAGGCGATGAGAATGATGCCTATGAGCAGGCTGAGCGTAGCCCAGAGTGCCTGTTTGAAAACCGTAGATCCGTCGGTTCCCTGAACATTTTCTATACTCCAGAGTGTGAGGAGGCTGATACCCAGGAGCAAAACCCAGACAGTCCATGCGATTCGTGTCAGCCATTTAGTGGGCATGGACAGGCTGTTTGGCTTGATAGTCAATTTGGTAGTTACGCACGTATTGTTCGCGTTGTTTCAGGGTGGGTGGGAGTTCATCCAGGAAGGCTCTGGCGATCAGGAGTGAGGCGATGGGTCCGGCAATCTGGCTGCCAAACCCGCCATGTTCAATGACTACGGCAATTGCCACTTCGGGATACTGGCAGGGGGCATAGCCGATGAAGAGTGAGTGGTCGGCACCATGGGGATTTTCGGCGGTACCCGTTTTGCCTGCCCAGCACAATCCGGGGATTTTCAACCACCAGGCAGTTCCGTACTGGATGACGGCTTCCATACCCTGGCGGACATACGCCATCAGGTGGGTATCTATGTGGATGCGTGGTGGGGGTCGCTGATATCGGCGTTCGGTGTGCAGGATTGTGGGTGGGTAGGTTCGTCCCTCACTGGCAATCAATGCGGTCATGTAAGCCAGTTGAAGGGGCGTGACAAGCAATTCTGCCTGGCCAATAGCGAGGGATACGATGGTGTAGGCGTTCCACTGGCGATGGTATTTTTTGTCGTAGTAGGTGGTGTCGGGCACGAAGCCTGCCTGTTCTCCGGGAAAGCCACTGTTGGTGGGCTGTCCCAATCCAAAGGTTTGAAGCCAGTGATGCCAGGTCATCAGCTGCGTTCGGGGTTTTCGGGCGAGGCTCCGGATAAACGCCATAGAGAAAAAGCCATTGCAGGAGTGGGCAATTGCGTCCACGATTCCATGTAGATAGGGGTGGAGGTGGCAGCCCACGGACAGGTTGCCTGCCTGCCATACTCCGGGGCATCCCCATCCAGTATGGATACGGATTCCACCCATAGCGACGAACACGTAAGCATGAAGGGGTTTAATAGTAGAGCCTGGCGGATAGGTGGCGGCGATGGTTCGGTTGAGCAGTGGGAAGCCTGCTCTCGTGAGGAGCTGCCGGTAGTAGGTGCCGCGGGTGGGACCCTGTAAAGAGTCCAAGGAGAAGGTGGGTGCGGATGCCATAACCAGGATCTCGCCCGTGCCAATTTCCAGCATGACGATTGCCCCGCGTTTTCCGGTCAATAGTGATTCGGCATATTGCTGGAGGGGTAGCCATATGGATAAGCGAAAGCTCTTGCCGGGTATGGGTTTTTTGTCCAGTTGTCCGGATTGGTAGGCTTCGCGGGCGGTGCCCTGCGGGTCAACGAGTACGTACCGATAGCCCTTTTCTCCGCGCAGTTGTTTTTCTAAGAGTTTTTCCACGCCGGCGACACCGATGAAGTCGGCGTAGTCGTAGAAGGGGTCGCGGGCGATGTCTTCGCGGGTGACTTTGCTGAGATAACCCAGGAGATGTGCGCAACACTGGACGGGATACCAACGGATGTATCGTTTTCGGATTTCTATACCGGGCAGGAGTGTGAGATGTGGCAGATAGTCTGCCAGCTGGTGGATGGTGAGTCGGGTGGCGAGCACCTGTTCAGCCCAGGGGTTGTCTGCGTGGCTGGTGGGGAGTAGTTTGGCGAGGAGGGGTGTAGCGTGAAGCGATGGGTGTTCCTGTGCTTGCTTGAGGAGTGCGGGGATTGCGAGGAGGTCATAGGCTATCGCATTGCCTGCCAGGAGGTTCCCTTCCCTGTCATAGAGCATACCACGTAGTGGATAGAGGGTGATGCGTCGCAGGATGTAGCGTCTGGCTTTTTCGGTTTCTTCGGGTGAGAGGACCTGCCAGATGAATAGCCGGAGGATCAGAACGAGCAGAGGTCCCCAGATAAGGAGGATCATTCCCTGGGAAGGCACAACATTCGCCTTTTTACCCACCATAATAGAGGGATTTGCAGGGTAAGGGATAGGGTGAGCGAAAGGAGCAGGTCGCGGACCCAGGGGAAGGTTCCCACATCCCATCGGCTCAAGAAGAACAGTCCGAGGGCATAGGTCATATTGAGGGTCAGCCACAGGAGGTTGAGACGCTTCCATACAATTTGTCCGGCGCGGCGTACTGGCTGGACAGGTACAGTAAGCTGCCACAGGAGAAAGGCAAGTGCACAGAAGCCGGCGCTTGCCATTTGTGCCGTGGTCAGCGTAGTGAGTACATCTACAATGAAACCAGCAAGGAAAGCCCCTGCCATGATCAGGGGAAACCAGAGTGGGTTCTGGATGGGTATCAACGTTAAGAAGAGGGTGGGTAAAGCCCAGAGTCGCCAACCTCTGTCCACACCCATATAGCCCCAGATCAGGCTGTCCAGAAAGAGGATGAAGAGCCAGAACCCAGCACCATACGCGATTCTAAGGAGCATGCTTGAGGAATTCGTCGGGAACGAATACGGCGAGGTAGCGTGCCCGCCATAGTCCCGGGTTCAGATGGACGGACACCTGCCACTCGTTTTCCATACTGTCGGGCTGGGCAGATTGTGCGATTCCCACGAAGAGGTGTGGGGGAATCCACCTGCCACTGGCAAGTGTCCAAACAGTGTCGGGGAGGGTGAGTGGAAAGGTGAGGGGGATGCCTTCTATGTGTGCGATCTGTCCTTTGTGCCAGTGGAGGAGTCCGTGCACCTGGCTTTGTTTCAGGTAGACGGGGAGGTAAAAGGCTTTATCCAGCAGGGGAATGACTTCCGCATAGCGTTGCTGGACTTTTCCCAAGATCCCCACGAATCCCCACTGGGAGATGACGGGTGCGCCTGGCTGGAACTGGCTGGTTGTCCCTCCGAGGATGATCCACCGATTGGCTCGTGCATAGACTGGTCGGTAGATCAGGGGTGTGATGACCCACTGCCCTTTTTGCCAGGGTGTGATGGCAGTCAGATGCACTGTGAGCCGTTTCTGCTCTAAGAGACGGGGGTAATACTGCCAGGGAATCCGGATCTGTAGCCACCAGTAGTGGATTGTGCCGAGTGTGGTGAGTCGCCACTGTTTGATTTGGATTGCCCACAGGTGGTCTTCGCGTGCGAGCCAGTGCCAGGCGAGCCACTCCCCTGCCCCAAAAACCGCCAGGCTCAGCAGGATTGCAAGAAATGTTCGGAACGGCACGTTGCCGCGTTTCAGATCAGGGCAAACTCAAACTCATCCAGATTGGCTACGACGCGACTGGCGCCAATGGCAACGGTCAACAGGGGGTGTTCTGCCCGCTGGACTTTCAGGTGGGTACGTCGTGAGAGGCGTACATCCAGTCCGTGGATGAGTGATCCGCCGCCCGTCAGCCAGATCCCCTGCTCGTAGATATCGCTGGCAAGGCTGGGTGGAGTTCGTCCAAGTGCTTTGAGGATGGTTTCTTCAATTTGGCGAAGTGTATCTTCTAAGGCTTCACAGGCATCTTCGTGGGTGATCTGGATTTCTTTGGGTAAGCCCGATTGGGCGTCTCTACCGACGATGGCGATGGGTTCGGGTGGGTTCGCAAGGTCGGGGATGGCTGCCCCCACGCGCTGTTTGATTTCCTCTGCGGTGCGTTCGCCGATATGGACCTGGAAGCGCTTGCGGACATAGTCAATGATGCCCTGGGTCATTTCATCGCCGGCAATTCGGATGGACTGGTCTACGACGATGCCCTGATTGGAAATGACGGTGATGTCGGTGGTTCCTCCGCCGATGTCCACGATCATGTAGCCGATGGGTTCGTTGATTTTGAGTCCCAGGCCGATGGCGGCGGCCATTGGCTGGTAGATCAGGTAGACCTGGCTGGCACCCGCTTGCTCTGCCGATTCGCGAACTGCCCGTTTCTCTACTTCCGTCACGCTGGAGGGAATAGAGATGACCACATGCCAGGAAACCGGAAAGATCCGCGCTAAACCTTTGCGGGGCACAGCCCGGAGAAACTCATGGATCATTGCCTGGGCAGCGGTGAAGTCGGCGATGACGCCATCGCGAAGTGGTCGGATCGTTTTGATGTTTTCGTGGGTTTTTTCGTGCATACGCATTGCGCGTTCGCCCACCGCAATGATTTGCTCGGTTCGTCGGTCAATGGCTACGATAGAGGGTTGTTCCAGGATGATTTCTCCATCTTGCATAATGATGGTGTTAGCGGTGCCGAGGTCCATCGCCAGGTATCGCCGAAACATGTCTGTATGTTTTCACTCTGGTTTTTTCTGATGGGGTGAACGGGTCTTTTTTGTTTTTTCGGGAGCATGTACCTTAAATTTGTGTAAGGGTACACGTCCTTTAAAAGTTCCTGCGTTTTCTGAAAAAGCGTGGGTTTGGCTGGAGGCTTGCGGCAAAACGGAAAAATGCGAAAGGCATGATGGGTGTATCTTTTTCGTCGTCCATACGTCGGCTGTTTGACATTTTGTTCTGGCAGCGTTCGGTGCGTCCGTTGTCGCCGGCACTGGTGCATGTAAATCCTGAGCCTACGGAGGAGTACACGACCGAGGAAGCAGTGGAGATTGTGGAGTGCGTGGGGTCGTGGGCACTTGACCAGGGTTTTCGGAAGGGCGATCGCTTCAGCATTGTGGCGCGGAATTGTCCGGCATGGACCTTAGTGGATCATGGCTTGTTGCAGCTGGGAATGGTGAACGTTCCGCTCTACCCTACCCTTTCCACTGAAGAGTATGAATTCATTTTGCGGGAAGCAGAAGTGAAGATTGTCTTTGTGGGGGATGCGGATATCTGGCGTCGGTTAAAGCCGGCAGTAGAAGCGTGTGGCATCAAAAACGTGTATGCATTTACGGAGATTGAGGGCTTGCCCCATTGGGAAGAGATCAAAACGTTTACTCCCACTGAGTCGTTGAAGCGCGCCTTAGAAGAAGCCCGTCAGCAGGTTGTGCCCACCGATCTGGCAACTATTATTTACACGTCGGGGACGACGGGCTTTCCCAAAGGTGTGATGCTCACGCATGACAACATTCTGAGCAATGTTCGGGATTGTGTTCCGTTGATGCCGTTGTCGCCAGGGCAGGCAGTGTTGAGTTTTCTGCCATTGAACCATTCTTTTGAACGGACGATGGTGTACATTTATCAGGCGTCGGCACTGCCCATTTACTTTGTTTCGGATCTGGATCAGTTGATCCATGCCATTCAGCATGTTCGTCCTTATTTGTTTGCGACGGTTCCGCGCTTGTTGGAACGCGTGTACGAGAGGATTGTTGAGCGGGGCCTGGCGTTGCGCGGGATTAAGCGTGCGTTGTTTTTCTGGTCGTTGCGCTTAGGAAGGGAATGGGATCCGGAAAGGAAGCCTGGTTTGTGGAAGCGGATTCAGCATGGGATTGCGGATCGGCTGGTATTTCGCCGGTGGCGAGAAGCCTTAGGGGGACGTGTCGTGGCGTTGATCTCAGGGGGGGCGGCGCTTCGTCCGGACTTAGCGCGGATTTTCTGGTGTGCGGGCATTCCGGTGATGGAAGGGTATGGGTTGACGGAGACGTCCCCGGTGATTTCGGTCAATCGCTTAGAGCCAGATGGCTTCAAAATTGGCACTGTTGGTCCTCCGCTGGATTCCGTAGAGGTTCGGATTGCCGACGATGGAGAGATCCTTGTTCGGGGACCCAATGTCATGCTGGGGTATTACAAGCGTGAGCAAGAGACGCGAGAAGTGATAGATGAAGATGGCTGGTTGCACACTGGCGATATAGGCACGTTGATTCCCGGCAAAAAGTATCAGTTTTTGAAAATTACGGATCGCAAGAAGGAGCTTATCAAGACGGCAGGTGGGAAGTACGTGGCACCTCAACCCATAGAAAATGCGCTGAAAGCCTCTCTGCTCATTGAGAATGCGATGGTGGTGGGGGAAGGCAAGAAGTTTCCGGCAGTCCTGATTGTTCCGGAGGAGAACCATTTGAAAGGGTGGGCAGCCCGTGAGGGGTTGAATCTCCCTGTAGACCAGCTTCTGACGCATGACAAGGTGATTGCACGGTATCGTGCGATTATTCAGCGGGTAAATGAGCCGTTGAGTCAGCCTGAAAAAATCAAGCGCTTTGTGTTTGTGCGCGATCACTGGACGCAGGAGGGGGGTGAGTTGACGCCCACACTCAAGTTGAAGCGGCGTGTGCTCTTAGAACGATATGAAGCACTTATCAATGATCTGTACACAGGGAAGGCAGGATGGGACGTTTATCCGGAGGCACGTTCCCAGCAGTAAGTCGTCCAAAATAAGAGAAGCGATGTCTGGAAGTGTGTGGTACAGGTTAGGCATTCCTGCAATTGGCGTACTGATTCTTTTTTTTCCGGGTCTGGTTTCGTGTGGGAAGGGTGCAAGGGGGTCCGCAGAGTATGGTGCCCGCGAACGCTTACTCCGCCAGATCCAGACTATGGAGCAGCGCTTTCAGGAAGATACAGTTTCTCTGGTGGCGTTTTCCCGGAAGAACCTCAAGTATTATGCGGAGTTGCTGGAGGAATTTGTGAAGCGCTATCCCGAAGACACGCTTGCCCCGCAGTTTTTTCTTCGGCTCATTGGCATCTACAATACGCTGGGTGCGACGGATCGGGCACTGGCACTCACGGGGGAGTTCCTTCAGCGGTATGGGGATCATCCCTATGCTCCGGATGTGTTGTTCATGCGTGCGCTGTTGTTTCATGAGTTGAGGCAGGTGGATTCGGTTCGGGCAGTCCTGGACACGTTGCAACGGAGATATCCGGATTATCCCCGGATGGCGGATGTTCAGTTTTTGTACGCGCATGCGGATCGGCGTCCCGAAGAGTGGTTGCAAATCATCCGGCAGAAGGCACAGGCGACAGGTGCGGATACGGTATCCAGCGAGCTGTGAATTTTGTCCAGCGAACCCGCATCTGTCGCACACGTTTTCCATACACGTTTTCCATAGGAGAAGCGATTTCTCTCAGACAAAAGGCAAGCTTTTCCCTTAGTGAGGTAACTTTTTCCGAGGAAAAGGCATTGTTCACTCTGGGAAGTGGTGGTTTTCCCATCTGGGAGAGGTATCTTTCCCTAACAGAGGGGCAATTTTTCCCGAGCTAAGGGCATTTTTTTCTGAGCGATAAGAGGTGGTAGAGTAGCGCGTCGCAAAAATCGCGATAGGCTTAGCACTGCGCCTGTTCACCCGGAAATAGTACGTGGCGTGCGGAAAAGGGATGTTACCGGATAAGCGAAGTATTGGTCAGAAAGAAGGGGAGCAGAACCGTATTCAGGAAGAGGTTTTTGGCTTTTGTTGTTGTTGCCTTTGGGTTTGGATATGGGGTCCGGCGTATTCGGCATGTCCACCCAGTTGTTCTTCAATGCGGAGGAGCTGGTTGTATTTGGCGAGTCGGTCGGTGCGTGTTACGCCGCCGGTTTTGATCTGGCGTGCGTGGACTGCCACGGCGAGGTCGGCAATGAATGGGTCTTCGGTTTCGCCGGACCGATGACTGATGATGGTGCCATAGTGGTGGAATTGTGCGAGTTCAATGACGTGGAGGGTTTCGGTGAGTGTTCCGATCTGGTTGGGTTTGATGAGTATGGCGTTGGCGACGTGCTGTGTGATGCCCTGCTGCAGGCGATTGGGGTTGGTTACGAAGAGGTCGTCGCCCACGAGCTGGAGGTGCTTGCCCCAGCGGGTTGTGGCGACCTGCCAGGTGTGCCAGTCGTCTTCGGCACACAGGTCTTCAATGGAGACAATGGGATAGTGGTTGATGAGGTGTTCCCAGTAGGTGAGCCACTGGTCGGGGGTAAGCGTTTTGCCTTCAATGTGGTAGGTTTGCGTGGAAGAGTCGTAGAGTTCGGAGCTGGCGACGTCTAAAGCGAGTGCGAAGTGGTCGTCAGGTGTAAAGCCGGCACGTTCAATGGCTTGCATCAGGAGTGAGAGGGCTTCTTTGGTCGTGGCGATCTGGGGTGCGACGCCGCCTTCGTCGCCAATCCCTGTAGCGAGTTGTTTTTCTTCCAGTAGGCGCTGTAGTTGTCGGAAGACGCGTACGGTGGCTTCTATGGCTTCGTGGAAAGTGGGAAATCCCCATGGAACGAGCATGAATTCCTGGACGTCTAAGGGGTTGGGTGCGTGTTTTCCGCCGTTGAGGACGTTGACTAAGGGTAAGGGCAGGATGTGTGCGCGTTGTCCGCCGAGCCACTGCCACAGGGGCAGTCCGTAGAGGTTGGCGCCGGCTCGGGCAACGGCTAAGGAAACGCCTAAGATGGCGTTGGCACCCAACCGGCTTTTGTTGGGCGTGCCATCTAAGCGGCAGAGTAAGTGGTCAATATATGCCTGGTCTAAGACGGAAAGTCCGATGATGTGGGGTGCGATTTCGTCGTGGATATTTCGGATGGCGCGCAGTACGCCTTTTCCGTTGTAGCGTTGTGGGTCGGCATCGCGCAGTTCGTGGGCTTCGTATTTTCCGGTGGAGGCGCCTGAGGGAACACTGGCGCGGGCACGCACACCTTCTTCGGTGAGGATTTCCACTTCTATGGTGGGGTTTCCGCGGGAGTCCAGGATTTCGCGCGCGTGCACTTCACGGATCCTGCCGGAGTAGGTTCTCCACGACATGGTATGCGGGTTTGGGATGTTGCCAGGTTTGAGCAAAGGCTTTCTGGATGGCTTCTTCCGGAGTGAAGCCCTGCATCAAATAGACGAAAGCCCGAAACAGGTAGAAGGTATCGTGGGGTCCGGGGCTGGCTTCCGGATGAAATTGCACACTGATGAAGGGAAACTTTTTGTGGAGGAACCCTTCAATGGTTTTGTCGTTCAGGTTGATGAATGTCCAGTGGATGTCGGGGTGGGCTTGCTCACGTACGGCGAACCCGTGGTTTTGCGTGGTGATGTGTGCCCGGTTGATGAGGCGGTTTAGTACGGCGTGGTTGATCCCGCGGTGGCCATGGTGCATTTTGTAGGTGGTGAGTCCGGAGGCAAGCGCCAAGATCTGGTGTCCCAGACAAATACCCAGGATGGGGATTTGTTTTTCTAAGAAGGTTCTTGCCTGGTGGATGGCATAGTCCATGGCGGCGGGGTCGCCGGGTCCGTTGGAGAGGAGGATGCCCTGTGGTTGCCAAGCCAGGACTTTTTCGGGGGGTGTTCGTGCGGGGAAGACCTGGAGGAAGCACCCCACTTCTACTAGGTGGCGCAGGATTGCGTGCTTGACGCCGTAGTCTATGACTGCGACGCGCAAGCCGGTAGCGCTACCCATCAGGTAGGGTTCGCGTGTAGAGACTTCGGATGCCAGTTCCCACCCTTCCATAGAGGGGAATTGTGCGAGTTGTTTTTTGAGGGTTGGGATATCCTGGGTTTCGGTACTGAGGATTGCGCGCATGGCGCCTTTGGTTCGGATATGGCGGACCAGTGCCCGTGTATCTACTCCGGTAATGCCAGGGATGTTCTGCTGGGCAAGGTAGTTGTCCAGTGCGGTCAGTGCCTGGACACGTGAATAGTAGGGTCGGGCGTCCTGGATGACGACGCCGGCAATGTGTGCGCGGAGTGCTTCCACTTCGTCAAAGGTCGTGCCATAATTTCCGGTGTGGACATGGGTCATGATGAGGATCTGGCGGTGGTAGGAGGGGTCGGTGAAGGTTTCCTGGTAGCCGGTCATTGCCGTAGTAAAGCACAGTTCGCCACATACGGTGGTTTGTGCGCCGAGTGCGTATCCCTGGATGAGGGTGCCGTCTTCAAGGAGCAGGACAGCAGGGTGGCGTCGTGGGTGTAATGTTGTTGGATTGGTGTTGGTCATGGGTTGTGGGGTTGGCAGGCGGTTCTGCTGAGGTTGTTTCCTGTAGTTCAATGGTGTGGAGGAGTTCGGGCAGTCGTCGTCGGGGAATGTGGTGCGTCAGGTGAGGGGGCTTCCACTGGGCGCAGCCTAGGATAAGGAGTGGGGATTGGGCGGGGTGCCAGGCAAGGGCGACGTATCCGGGTGTCCAGGCAGTGAGTGTGTTATGGAGGTGGGCGTCAATATCTGCGGGGAGTTTGCCGCGCTGAAGGAGCTGGATCATCAGGTGGGGATCGTCTATGGTGAGGACGTGCTGGCGGAGATAGGGTGCCCAGAACTGGAGACCGGCAGTGGTGGGTTTCTGAATATGGCGTGAATACCGGATGATGCGGATGCCCTGCATCTGGAAGCCCCGGAAGTACTGGCGGTAGTCCGCAGGGAGTGTACTCATCCAGATCATGTCTTTTCGCTGGAAGTAGTAGTACTGGTTGAGGAGGTGGAGGGGCACACCGAATCGTTCGTGGTAGATTGCCTGGACGATAGCGAGCAATTCCGGGTTTTGGGAATGGATAGTCATGGGGTTTGTGTTCTGTGGTGGCTGTTGTTGTGATCGGTTTTTTCCAGGAGTGCGATGAACATTCCGCCTGAGTCCAGTTGATGCGGATAGATGCGCACGCAATATTCCATTTCTGGGGGGAGGGTTTTGTTTTCCCATCGTGTGATGCCGCGGCTGTGGGGCAGGTTCAGGTGGATGGGGATCAGGCGGACGGGCATTCGCTCCAGAACGTAAGCAATGACGAATTCGTTTTCTTCGGGTGCGAAGGTGCAGGTTGAGTAGACGATGCGTGCTCCTTTTTTTGCAAGGGTGATTGCCCGGCGGAGTAAACCTTTTTGTTTTCCGCTGATTTGATGGATGAAATGGAGGTCGGCTTCGCGTTTTTTGTGTTTGGGGTCCTGTCGGATACGTCCTTCGCCTGAGCAGGGTGCGTCCACGAGGACGTAGTCAGGGGGTGTGGGCAGGTCGGGATAGCGCAGTCCATCGTATCGTGTTACGACACAACAGGTTACGCCCATCCGGAGTAAGTTGGTCTGGAGTGCGCGCAGTCTGCGTGTTCCGATGTCGTTGGCGAAGATGGTTCCCTGGTTGTGCATCAGCTGTGCGCAGTGTGTGGTTTTTCCGCCAGGGGCGGCGCAGAGGTCCAGGAGTGTGGTTCCGGGCTTGGGGTTGAGGATCTGTGAGACGAGTCCACTGGCAATATCCTGGATGTAGAACCAGCCTGTCCAGTGGGGGATGGTCCGTGCGATGGTATTGGGTTCGTGGGTGTGATGGACGCGATAGTGGTCGGGTAGTCCGTCTATGGGTTGCAGGGTGAATCCCCATGTGTTGAGGTAGGCGAATAGTTCCTGGCGATCGGGGCACTTCAGTGTATTGACACGGATATAGACGGGTTCGGGAGTCTGGATCACTTCTAAAAACCGCTCGTATTCAGGGATGATTGCTTTGTATCGTTCCAGGGGTCGGAGGTTTCTTTTTTGATTCAGGGTTGCCGTCCGCCTCTGCGCTACCCTATCCTACCCTATCCTGTTCTATTCTGTTCAGGAAATTTTGATGAGTCGTGAGACGAAGGGAACGGGATGGCGGACAGTATAGGCGGCAGGGCATTTTTCGTCCGCGGCGGCACGCAGGGCTTCTAAGGTTTCCTGGGGAGCATCGCTGTCTACTTCCACGGTCAGTTCCACACCCAGGTTCACTGGTCCTTCCTCCACTTCCAGGATTGCCCGCATATTGGCGACGACTTTTGCCTGGACACGGAGCTTCCGAACTGTGATGCCCTGCTGGGTTGCCAGCGTCATGAACGTAGTGGCGTAGCAGGCGGCCATTGCGAACACGCAGTACTGGACGGGGTTCGGGGCTTTGCCGTGCCCACCCATTGGTGGTGGCTGGTCAGTGACGACGGTCAGGGCGCCCGAGGGGTATTCCAGCTTTCCCTGGAATTGTCCGTCTTCGGAGAAGATCCATTCTCCTTCGGCGATGAACTCGCGTTTTTCGGGGAATTCGCCTTTGAGGAGGGCATCCCGTGTTTTCTGTATGGCTTCCAGGTTGATGTTGTTTTTGGGTACTGCCATTGTGGTGGGATTTGGCTGGTGGTTTCAGGTAAGGTAAGCCATGTTGAGGGAAATTCAACAAGTTTTTTTTTTCAGGTCAGGGTTTGGGCTCAGGGGGAGCCGGCTCTTTTGAAGGATGTTGTGTGTCCGGGTATATGCTGCAGGTGGGTGGGGTGTGTTCCCCGGGTGATGAGCGCGTTTCAGTCCATGTGGCGAGTGCTTTTTCTAAGTCGGGTGGGAGCATATGGTGCATTTTGTCGCGTTTGGTTACTAAATAGCGGATGTTGTGGGGGTTGGGCTGAACGACTAAGGGGACGGTTTCTACGATTTCCAGGTCGTACCCGCTGAGCCCTGCACGTTTTTTGGGGTTGTTGGTGAGGAGTCGGATTTTTCGGATGCCCAGGTCGCGGAGGATTTGTGCGCCGATTCCGTAGTCGCGCGGGTCCATGGGGAAGCCTAGATGGAGATTGGCGTCTACGGTGTCCAGTCCTTTTTCTTCCTGGATTTTGTAGGCGCGGAGTTTGTTAAGGAGTCCGATGCCGCGTCCTTCCTGGTTCATATAGAGGAGTACGCCTCGTCCTTCTTGGGCGATTTTCTGGAGTGCGAGTCGGAGCTGGTCGCCACAGTCGCAGCGGAGTGACCCGAACAGGTCGCCGGTTATGCAGGAGGAGTGGACACGGACGAGGACGGGTTCGTCGGGCGACCAGCTGCCCAGAACCAGTGCTAAGTGGATGTCGCCCGTAGTGGTTTGTCGGTAGGCGATCAGCCGGAAGGTAGCGTATTTTGTAGGGAGGCGCACTTCTACTTCGCGCTGGATGAGAGTTTCGGATCGGAGTCGGTAGGCGATCAAGTCCCGGATTGTGATGATTTTCAATCCGAAGCGCCGGGCAATTTGCATCAGATCGGGCAATCGTGCCATGGACCCGTCTTCGTTCATGATTTCAATGAGTGCGGCGCCTGGGGTGAGTCCAGCGAGTCGTGTAAGGTCTACGCCGGCTTCCGTATGTCCGGCACGGCGCAGTACACCGCCTTTGCGTGCGCGCAGGGGGAAGACGTGTCCGGGTCGGACGAAGTCGTCAGGTCCATAGCTGGGGTCTACGAGTGCGCGGATCGTTCGTGCGCGTTCGTAGGCGGAGACGCCTGTAGTCATGTCGTCGGCACGCAGGTCTACGGATACGGTGAAGGGCGTTCCGAAAAGTGAAGTGTTTTCTGGGACCATTGGTGGCAGGCGCAGCTCTTCGCAGCGTTCTTCGGGGAGGGCACAGCACAGGATACCGCGTCCGTAACGAAGCATAAAGTTGATTTTCTCGGGGGTCGCGTGGGTTGCGGCGAGGATGAAGTCTCCTTCGTTTTCGCGGTCTTCGTCGTCTACGACGATAAGGATTTCGCCCTGCCGGATGGCTTCTAAGGCTTCTTCAATGGTGTTGAACTGGAAATTTTCAGCGGGACTGGTGTCTATCTGGGGTGTGTGGCTTTGGGCTTGGGTTTGAAGCCTGTGTGTTCCCTCCATTCTGGCGGGTCTGTACGCCTTTTCTTTTGGGTCTTTTTAGGAGGAAACGGATTGGGCATCTGAGAAGTTCCAGCCTGCTCAAACTTGAAATGGGGACGCTTTGAAGCAAAAATTCAGAACTTCCAGGCTTGTGATTCTCGTTTTTATTATAGGGGGTTATGTTGTTCCGGCTAAATGGGCTGGGCATGGGACGGGCGTGGCACGCTATTCGTGGCATCCGTGTTGCCGATGTTGTGTTTCCTGTTCTGGCATACACATTTTTTCTGGTGCAGGGTTTGTGGAGTCAGGTACCTCCATCTTATGCGGAGCGTCGTACGTTTTCGTTCACGGGCGATACGCAACTGTGGGTTGTTCCGTCGTGCGTAGATACGGTTTTGGTGAAGGTGTGGGGTGCGCAATTTTGGAGAGTTTAGAAAATTTTTGAAGTT
>JALWYU010000031.1 GCA_026992635.1 Bacteroidota bacterium
CCACTCTTCCCATGTCTACCTCCTGGCTGACCCTCGCTGTTGCCCTCCACCTCCTGGGCATCATCGTCTGGCTTGGCGGAATGATTTTTATCGCAGTCGTCTTCCCCAGGATCCGGCACCTGCCTGGTTTCCTGACGTTTGCCGAGCGTACCGGACGGGCTTTCCAGCTGGTTTCTTATCTTGCTTTTGCCTTGATTTTGGCTGGCGGACTCTGGGCAGGGTATCTCCGTGGGTATTTTCATGGGGCACAACCCGGAGCAGTCCTCTTCTGGCATAAATTCGCGATATTTCTGGTGATTCTGGTGTTGGCTTTACTGCATGATCTGTGGCTCGGACCCAGAGCTACTGCAAGCCCGCCAGAAACAGCTAAGCCCTATCGGCGTGCCGCACGCTGGGTCAGCCGACTCGCACTTCTCCTGGGACTGGCGAATTTCGTTTTGGGCATTTTGTTAAGTCGGGGATAAGAAGAGCGCAGCGCAGGCAGCCAGAACGGATTCATGATTCAGAGCAAAGATGGGAAGAAAGTCAGCCAAAAAGATGCGGGTGGTCAGCGGTATGCTGAAGGGTTTTGTCTTTCAGCCACCGGCAAACCTCCCTGCCCGACCCACTACAGATTTTGCCCGTACCGCAATTTTTAATATTTTGAGCAACTGGATTGCGTTTGACGGCGTTCGTGTCCTGGATCTGTTTGCCGGGACAGGTGCCATTAGTCTGGAGTTTCTCTCACGGGGGGCATCTCATGTAATCGCCGTAGATCAGGATACACGGTGTATTCGGTTTATGCGCTCATTGAAACAAAGGTTGCATCTGGCGCAGTGGCAGATTATCCGGATGGATGCTTTTCGTTTTCTGAAGGGCTGGGTCGGAAACTTTGACGTGATTTTTGCAGGACCGCCCTATGCACTTCAGATGAAAATCCGTCAGATTCCCGAACTGGTTTTTCAGTACGAGCGCTTAGCGCCAGGCGGCATCCTCATCGTGGAGCATCACTGGCGAACTTCCTTAGAGGGCTTACCGCATTTGTTTGATCAGCGCCGGTATGGGGCTTCTGTGTTTTCCTTTTTTGGCTTACGAGAAGCGGATAATGCTTAAATCTGGGTCAGGCAGGTTTTTGACCTACGATGAATACGCTGGTGCCAAACGGCAGATGAATCCAGCGAACGACAAACAGTTCCGTGGAAAATACCGCGATTGCTAAGCGGTTGATCCAGGCAGGAACGCGGGGAATGACCTGGACATGCTGATGAACGTCTTTTTTGCGCAGGCGAAGGAGAAGTGGCTCTATAAACCGATAAAGCGCCACAACCGGAAGTAAACCACTGAAAAAGTAAGAACTTTTCAGGATGTGGAATCCGGCGGTTCGTGCGCGTTGAACCAGCATACGGCGTGTGTACCGACGCCGGTGCATCACCACGCGATCAAACGCACTGTAAAGCCACATGTAAGCGGGAACGGTCACGATGGCAAGTCCGCCAGGGCGCAGGACGCGATTCATCTCGCGGAGGGCACGCAGGTCGTCATCCAAGTGTTCAATGACGTCCAAGGCGGTCACAATGTCAAACTGGTTGTCTTCAAAGGGAAGAGCTGCCGCGTCGCCCTGGATGAACTCTGCCTGGGGCGCGCGCGTTCGGGCAAATGCCAGGGCTTCCGGCGAAACATCCAAGCCTACGACATGATTCGCCAGCCTACACCAGTGTTGTACATTGACACCGCAACCACAACCTATATCCAGCCAGCGGGGAACACGTTGCATGCCCCAGTATCGTCGGACCAGCTGCTTCACCAGACGTCGTCGGAGCACATACCACCAATACTTTGATTCACTGGCGGCGATCTCTGTGAAAGCCCGGGATTCCATTTGCGCTATCCGTTTGACAAAGAAACTACTTCTTTTCCGAAGGAGCAACGGAATGGACAGATGCCTCAGTGTTTTGTGGATAAATTACAAACACGCCGGTACGCCGAACCTCAGCAATGAGTCTCTGATAAAGAGGATGTTTGGTCAATGTGGTCAGGTCGCCTGTAATGATCAGCTTGGTTTTGGCGCGGGTAATGGCTACGTTCAGTCGGCGGGCATCCAGTAAAAAGCCTACTTCGCCCCGGGGATTCGCCCGAACCAGAGAGAGGATAATCGCTTCTTTCTCTCTGCCCTGAAACCCATCTACCGTGTGGATTTCCACTGTGCGATAGACATTGTCTGCCAGCAATCGTTTCAGGAGCAAGCGCTGATCTTCGTAGGGTGTGATCACACCAATCCATTCGGGCTTGAGCCCACAAGCCAGCAATGCCTGCAAAATTGCCTGGACGGCTTTTGCTTCCTGGAAATTGTACCAGGAGTAGGAACCGGGGCGCCGGGCTTCCTGTCCCTGAACCCGAACCCAGACCAGCGGAAAGTCTGCAGACACCACAGTTTGCAACCACTGGGGTAAACCTGTGGCTTCACGAAAGCCCGGCAGTTCACGTAACGTCCGATTGGCAACCCGGGCATCAGCAATCAACTGACCCTGGTAGAACATCCGGTTGGCAGGTTCCATAATGCGCTGGTGCATCCGATACTGGACGCGCAGCAGGACACTTGAAGGGGCGTAACGTGTCTGGAGTTCCTCAAAAAGCGTGCGACTTAAGATAGGTTCTGCGGATCGGGCGAGCACTACGGGGGGTAACTGGCGTGGGTCCCCTGCCATTACCCAGCGATCTCCGAACAATAATGGGATGAGCTGAGCAGGGGGCGTCGCCTGCGTTGCTTCATCTAAGACGATCCGGTCAAACCGTATCGGGCGTAAGTACTCAATGCCCGCACCAATGTTGGTGGCGCACACGATTTGTGCCTTCGTGAGAATATCCTGGATTGCCTCCATACGCAACTGGTCTATCGTCTGGACGCACTGAATGATTTCTTCCTGAAGTTGAACCCATCGTGCCAATCCCTGAATTTGCTTACTGGATAGTCCGCGCGCGCCTTTACCCATCCGTGCGAATCGCAGGATTTCCTCATTGGATAGCCCACGGCGCAGGGCTGGTGTGGGTTGGGGATATCGGTCGCGCTCAGCCATCAATGCCTCCTTTTTACGCATCCACGCCTCTAATTTCGGATACAGGGGATGGCGCTGAATATGCGCTTCCAGTGTAACGTGCTGGACAACCGAATGGACACGTACAGGATGCCCAATCCGAACCAGAACAACATCCTTCCGAACCTGCAAAATCTTTTCTATGAAGTTGTCTACGGCGACGTTGGAATCGGCGCATACCAAGAGGCGCTCACCCCGTTCAACGCATTGCAGTGCTACTTCGGTGAGGGTGGTGGTCTTGCCCGTGCCCGGTGGTCCGTGAATCAGTGTGAGGCGCTGTTTTAATGCCTTGTGGACGGCAAGTCGTTGCCACTCGTTGAGATGGGTCTGATACCAGGTCATATGTTCGGGTGGACGCCCCTTTTGCTCTGCTTCGCTGGAAAGTGGCGGATCTTCGCCGTGCAAAACTGCGAGAAATGAATTGGGTGGGTTGTGCATCCACTGGTCCAGTGCCCAGTTCATCCGTTCAAAGGGGGTTTCGTTCAGGTACAGGTCAATGCGTGTACCCTGGCGCCACTGGCGCAGCTCATCTGCGGAGGGCATATCCTGAAACTGGACGATCAGGCTTTGGCGACTGAGGGCAACGACGGTTGCCAGCCGACCACGGATCACCCGGGGCTTCTCACACAAGCGCTGGATCAGGACGATGTCGCCAGGCTGGATTTGCGTGTCGGGAAGGGGTGTTTTGCGCCAGAAGGTCATCTCTACAGTACCCATAGGTGTCCACCGTGGACGTGTGCCCGGCCGGCAATCCAGGATACACCGTCCACGGCGTTCACGCTCCCGTGCGGGCAACGACTGAATTTCCGACTGATGAAAAGCGATTTGTGCCTGTTTCTCTGCTTCCAGTGCCCGCCGATACGCAGCTAAGCGTTCTGCCACAGACGAAAACGCCATCCTTCCGGAGTTTCTTCCGGCAGTAAAAACAGTGCCTGCAGGATACTTTCACTGAAAAGTATGCCACGAACCGACAATCGTAAATCGCCACCAATAGCTGGGCAAAACCACTCCTGAGGACATGTCGCCAGCGCCCGCTCCACATGTTGATAGAGCCAGGGGTCCTGTTGGCGAATCCGATTGAGGGGTATAGTGAGCAGGCGTACCTGCCCCAAAATCCACTCATTCCACCAGGCTGTGTCGCTCAGTGGTTCGCACTGTAGTGGATTGGGGTTGGTAACTGCTTGCAGATACCGGTAGGGGTGTGCCGGGTTCGCACGCCTGTAACGAATGCCCTCTACAGTCCAGGCGGAGTGGGCGCCAGGACCCACCGCCAGATAATTCCCACACGTCCAGTAAAGCAGGTTGTGGCGACTCCGAAAACGCACAGCACGCGCAAAATTGGAAATTTCATAGGCTTCATACCCAAACGTCCGCACACTTTGGTGGAGGTAGGCGATCAGGTCTGCCTGTCGTTCCTCGTCTATTGTGAGCTTCCCTTTTTGCACCCAATAGCCAAATACGGTATTCTCTTCAATGGTGAGGAGGTATGCCGAAAAATGCGGGAGCTGCATGCGCTCAATTTCGCGCAGGTGAAAGTCCACGTCATCAATAGTCTGGTTGGGTAAGCCAAAAATCCAGTCTATGGACACGTTGTCCGAAAGCGTGAACAAAAGGTCTACTGCCTGATAAATCTGGCGGACTGTATGGAGGCGCCCCAGCCATCTCAGCCATTCGTCGCGCAAAGCCTGTGCACCTAAGCTGAACCGGTTGAAGGGGAAAGCCCGTATCTGGCGAAGCCATTCTGGCGAGACATCCTCGGGATTGCATTCTATAGTCCACTCGCAGGACTTCTCCAGTTTGAAGTGCTTGACAATGGTGTTCACGATGGCGTCCAGCCATCTTACCGAATGGAAGGAGGGAGTACCTCCGCCAAAATAAACCGACGTAACAGTGAGCGAAGCACCCCAAAAGGCATGCCACCATGCCAGCTCCTGACAGATCGCCTGAACAACCCGTGGTACGTAATGCTCAGAGACCACAATGGGGAAATCACAGTAGGGACATCGTCGGCGACACAACGGCAAATGCACGTACAATCCTGCTTTCAGGGCTCCATACTCAATTTTTCTACACGTCGTAGATGTCTACCCCCTTCAAACTCTGTTTCCAGAAAAACCCGGACAATTTGAAATGCCTGGTGTGCACTGAGGAACCAGCCTGATAAGCACAGGACATTGGCGTTGTTATGGGCACGGGCATACCGTGCCAGTTCTTCGGTCCAGCAAAGGGCGGCGCGAATAAACCGGTAGCGATTGAGGGCTATGCAAATTCCGTTGCCTGACCCACACAGGGCGATACCCAGTCCACCGGGATTGTCCGCTAACGCTGTCGCCAGCCGCCGGGCAATGTCCGGATAGTCTACCGATTCTGGCGAATGGACGCCCAAATCCTGATAAGGGATGTTCTGGCGGTCTAACCACTGGGTAATGGCGACTTTCAGTGGGTAGCCCGCATGGTCACTGGCGAGGAATAGCGGGGGTTTCCCGTTGCTGGCGTTGGGGAACATGATTCCAGATTTGCAGGATTTTTCGGATACCCTCTTCTAAGGGGGTCAAAGGTCTGCCCAGTAAATGGCGCATTTTTCGGTTATCGGGGCGCCGATGCGAAATCTCGCCGCGTGCCCGCGGTGGAAGAAACACAATGGGGGATGTGCTCTGGGTGAGGCGCCGAATGGTTTTCGCCAGTTGCAGAATGGTGATTTCCTGGTCGGAACCCACGTTGTACACCTGGTTCTGGGTTTCCGGGGTTTCCAGACACCGAAAGAAAAACTCCACCACATCATCAATGTAGCAAAAGGTTCGGGTCTGTTTACCATCGCCATAGATTGTAATGGGTTCGCCACGCAATGCCGCTTGCAAAAACCGGGAAATGACAAAGTCCGGACTCTGGCGCGGACCATACGTGTTGAACAACCGAAAGATGGTGACCGGCAAGCCGTACTCCTCCTGATAAGTCCGAAACACGGTTTCGCCATACACTTTGACGACGGCATAGGGCAGCCGTGCATTCAGTGGGGTATCTTCTTCGTGGAGGGGCAGCTGGACAGGCTCACCGTACACTTCGGACGAGGAGGTGTAAAAGAGGCGCTCTACCTGGGTGAGGGCACTGAGCCGGGCAATGTGTTCAATTCCTCGCGTATCCTGGAGGACTTCTAAGGGGTGGGCAAGGGTTCGTTCCACACCCACCAGGGCAGCGCAATGCACCACGATTCTGGGTTGAAACCGGAAAAAGACCGGGGCAATCTCCTCATACCGGTTGACGTCCACTTTGAGGAAGCGCCATCGGTCCCGGGCAAAGTCCGGCAGATTCTTTTTGGAGCCTGTACGGAGGTTATCCACCAGAACCAGGAAGACCTGGGGATCCCGATGCAACCATGCTTCAGCGAGGGATGACCCGATGAAGCCAGCCCCACCCGTAATCAGCGCGCAGTATCTGGTGTTTGGCACCTTCCCGGCAATTTGATCTGGTGAACGGAACCATTGGACGAACCAAAGAGTTCCATTCCCGAGGAAAGGTTTGTGGGGTCTGCGGGCAGGGCTAAAAGCCCGGCACTGCAAGGTTGGGCAGTTCTCACAACGCTGTTACAAGCTGACGGACCAGGTTATTCGTCTGTGGCCCCAGACGGTTTTTCTTTCCCAAACTGATAGCGGACCCCCGGCAGAATGTACATCTGGAATGGGAAGTGAAAGGTGTTTTTGCCGGCAAGATACAGGGTGGTACGTACATGGAGGAGCAGGGCAAGGCGGGTATTCAATCGCCAGGCAAGGACATTACTCCAGGCAAAGCCTATCGCCCAGACTTCGTAAGGGATCAGATCATTGCCCCAGCAGGGTTCCTAGGTGATCATCGGGTACACAGTAGAGTACACGTACTGGAAGGCTAAGGCATAGGCTTGTTCCCAGGCGAAGTGGTTGCCCGCCTGCAAAATTGGCGTTTGCCAGAAAATGCCGCCACTGTGGAACCAGGGTCGGACAGAGTAACACCCGGTTCGTGTAGCGAATGTTCCAGGCCAGGATAGCGTACTGAAGTTGTAGAAGATTCCGAAGTGCCCTGCGGAGATTGCGAGTTCTGCGGAGGGGTTGACGACAAGTGGTGTGGTTCGCCGGTTACTGATTGAGCGACGTGGAAAAAGATAAGGACTGTAAAGGATGCCATCTGCTGCAGGGAAAGCCGGGGCAGGGAAGAGATGCGTACCTGCTTGAAGCTGTACTCGCAAAGGGGATTGGGCATGGAGAACTGCTGTGGACCAGCCCAGCAAAAGTGAAAAGACCAGCGAGATGAGGGACGCACGCATGGCACCGGGATTTTGTAATGCGCTTATAATCAGTATCTTTTGAGGTTTGGCTGCTCAGGTTGGGGGTTCCTGAGGCATGCTCCGGTTTCTTTTCCTGAGCTGGTTGCTATACGATTCCTGCGGAGAGGTCTATTTGGAACGGATAAAGGTTTCTGCCTGTGCCAATCAGGAAATAGTTTGCCTGGATGGTCGGCGAGAGAAGTACCTAGCAGGGTTTGGAGGGGTACAGAAGGATGCCCAGCAATGCCCTTCTCATGTGCATAAGATTTGCCTGGTTCCGGGCTGTTTGTTGCCTATTGTCGTGCTCTTGCTCTGGAATTATCCGCTGTTGCGTTGTTGCCGGAAGGTTCTTTGCTAATGAAATAACGAATGCCTGGCAGGACATGCATCTGGAATGGGTAATGATACACGTTTTTGCCAGCCACATAGAGTGCAGTCCGAATATGGAGGGTAAGCGCAATCCGTGTGTTGATTTGCCAGGTGAACAGGTTGCTCCATCCAATACCGAATGCCCAGATTTCTTCGGGTATTGGCGTTGCTCCGATACAGGGTAAGAAAGGAAATGTCGGGTACTTTTGCATATGCACGTACTGGATGAGGAGTTCGTATCGTTGTGTCCATTGAAACTTACCGCTGTGCAATTGTTTTGTCCAGAATAGTCCACCGGTATGTACGAGGGGACGCATGCTATAGCATCCTTCGCCTGCCGCACCAAAGACGAGCCCCAGTGTGGTACTGAAGTTGTAGAATACCCCCGGAAAAGCAGGGCTGGCTTGTGTGAATCGGACAGACACTTCTAAGGAAGGGATCAGCGCAGAGATTGGGGGCAAGAGTACGGTCTGCAACAGACCGGTCGCTTCGTAAGTATGGGCTGAGCAAGCTTCCCCGTGCCCACGTATAAATCGGGGCAATAAACAGCCACGAGCCGCCTTCAATGTGAACCTGTGCCTGGGCGTGAAGGGAGATGCTGGCAAAAGAAGAAAACAGGAGTCCGGTCCAGTGCATTGCCTTCATGTGCGGGGAGTTTTCTGCTTCATCCAAATATAAAATTAGGGTGCTTTGAGAAAACGAGTGGCAAAAATAAGCGGTTCGTTTTTTGGAATGCGCTTCGTCGTGCTTTTGGCGAAGTGGAATTTTTTGCTTCCTGTCGGGAGGTTTCCCTGAAACAGAAGGAATTTTTCGTGGTTGAACAATTGTGCGTGTGTACATGACTGTATGTATGTCTGTCCGACCTCTATCCCTAAAAGTCTCTCTGTGCCTTGCATGCTCGGAGATTTCTGCGGGTTGTTGCTGTTGCTGTGGCTGGTGTTTTTCAAGCCTTGTGTACTTTACTGGTAAATGTTCGGGATGGATGGCGATATGGATGACAGGGTAGCGCCTGTGCTGGATACGATTCTGGAGGCGGTGGGGAATACGCCCTTAGTGCGGTTGCATCGTGTGGTGGCGGCGTTTCCGTGTCCGGTGTATGCAAAAGTAGAGTATATGAATCCGGGTTTGTCGGTGAAGGATCGCATTGCCTGGTATATTATTCGGCGTGCTGAGGAGGAGGGGTTACTCAAGCCGGGTGGCACAATTATAGAAGCCACTTCGGGGAATACAGGTATGGGTTTGGCGCTGGTGGCGGCGGTTCGTGGTTACCGGTGCGTGTTCACCATTACCGATAAGCAGTCGCAGGCAAAGATTGATGCGTTGCGTGCGCTGGGTGCGGAAGTGATTGTCTGTCCTACGGATGTTCCGCCGGAGGATCCGCGTTCGTACTATTCGGTTGCGCGTCGGCTGGCTCGGGAAACGCCCAATGCGTTTTTTGTGAATCAGTATTCCAATCGGTGGAATCCTGAGGCGCATTATCGGACGACGGGTCCGGAGATCTGGCGTCAGACCGGTGGGCGTATCACGCATTTTGTCGCGGGTGTGGGGACGGGCGGAACGATTTCGGGTGTGGGTCGCTATCTGAAGGAGCGCAAGCCTGATGTGCAGATCTGGGGTGTGGATACGTATGGGTCGGTGCTCACGCATTATCATAAGACGGGTGAGTATGACCCATCGCTGATTCGTCCTTATTTGACGGAAGGGATTGGCGAAGACATTATTCCGGAGACGGTGGATTTTTCGGTGATAGACCGGTTTGTCCAGGTGGATGACCGTGAAGGGGCGCTGTGGGCACGGCGCTTAGCGCGTGAAGAAGGGATTTGGGCAGGCTGGTCGTCGGGCTCCGTCTTAGCTGGGCTTTATAAGTTACGGCATTTGCTGACGGAACGCGATGTGGTGGTGGTGCTGTTTCCGGATCATGGTAGCCGGTATCTGGCGAAAATTTTTTCGGATCGATGGATGCGCCAGCAGGGTTGGTTAGACAGTTCCAGCCCTTAGACTGGTTGTTGCTGGCTTTTTCTGTGTTTTTGTTTGTTCGGGGTTGGCTTCGCGGGTTTGTTTCGCTGGTGTTACTGGGTTTGGGGATTGTGGTGGGGGTGTATGTGGCGTTTCGGTTTACGCCGGGTGCAGTGCGTGCGCTGGAACAGGAAGGGAGTCTGGTTGCGGTCATTGCGATATTTCTTGCGATTGTTCTGGTGGTCAGTGCGGTGTTTATGTGGGTGGGTATGGGTGTTCGCCGGTTTTTTCACCGGATTCATCTGGGGTTTTTGGATCGGGTCTTAGGTGGGCTCATGTACGTGCTGGTATTCTGGGGTGTGCTGGGTATTGGCTTACACCGGCTGTTCCTGATGTATCCGGATTGGCGGGAACTGGTGGTGCCACACTCGGTATTGCTGGATCGGTGGGTGGCGACCGTAGCGGTTTTCGTGGCTACATGGGGATAGTATCGTCGGTGGGTGCAAGTCGTTTCTGGTGGTGTCGCCGAAAGTTGTAAGAAATTGTGATGGCGTAACGGGGTATCCATCGGGAAAAATAGGTGTGTACGGTGAAGTCGGGTTCCTCCACTTCTACTTCAAAGAACATGGTGTTGAAGGGGTTGATTGCCTGGAGGGTGACTGTAAGTCGGCGTTGCCAGAACTTGCCCTGCACGCCTATGCGTAACATGGTTGCCCAGTTGGTGTGCTGGTGGTTGCCGTGGAAGGAGGGCAACATGGTTCGGACGTGCAGTTGTGCACTGAATTGACGGGATAGTCGGAATTCCTGGTTGAGGAACAGGCGTCCACCCCATTGTCGTTCCTGGAGGTTGGGCAGGATGTTGGTTCCATCTAAGAAGCCGTACCGTCCGGTGAGCTGGACAGTGGTTTTCCACCAGCGTGCAGGTCGCCAGTAGACGGAAAGGTCGGCACCGCCAATAGTGAGCCACCGGAGATTTTCGGGGCGTGCGACGATCAGGTTTAAGGTGGTATCCCAGAGGCGGATTCGTTCTATGGGTGCTTCTTCGTAGCGCAGGTAGGGTACTATGGAGAAAATCAGTGCTGGGGAGAGTCGCCAGTGAAAGTGCAGTTCTATTAAGTGGATCCAGGCGGGGCGTAAAGAGGGGTTGCCCATCCACTGGAAGAACCGGTCGCTGAAGCTCCAGAAGGGGGCGAGCATATGGAAGGAGGGGCGCTGGATCTTGCGTGCGTAGACCAGTCCCGTCTGGATACGCTGGGAAAAGCGCCGTTCAATTCGCAAAGAGGGGAATATACTGAGTGCGTGCCACTGGACAGGGCTTTGCGGTGTGATGATGTTCAGCTGGTTGCCTTCTATGCGGATGCCTATGCGCCATTGCCAGGCACGCCACGAGCCACCGGCTTCACTCCAGAAGGCGTAGACTTGCTCGCGATAGCCGTATTGTCCGGCGAAGGCGAAGGTGGTGTCGCGTACCCAGTGGATGCTGTCTGTGCTGGCCCAGGCGTGGATGGGCAGCTGGTAGTTTCGCCATCGGTGGTATAAGCCTGCCTGCATCCACAGGGTGGTGTCTTTTCGTAGGGGGAGGTAGCCCTGAAGGTCTGTAATCAGGTCGGTACTGGACTGGGTTCGTGTCAATTGCTGGTAGGGGATGGGCACAATCCACAGGGGGTCGTAGGCGGATTCGCTGATGGTTTCGGTGGTTTGTCGTTGTACGTGTTCCCATCGTGTGTAGAGTTCAATTGCGCAGGGCAGGGTATCTGGACAGATGTACTGGATACGTCCTTCGGTTTGCCAGGAGGTTTGTCGGCTATGCTGGTTGGTGAGGCGTTGTGCCAGCTGGTTGTTTTCGGGGTCGGGGGATTCGTATTGGGTTTGTCCCTGGATCTGTTGTTCCCGGAGCTGGAAGTAGCCACCTATGTGGAGGCGCCACCGCCCCCAGGCATATTCCACATTCAATGTGGGGAAGAGGGAATGGGTCAGGAATTCCCGGTGTGTGATGGAGGTGAGTGCTCCCACTGAAGAAGTGGTGTAGTTGCCTGTGGTGTCGGTTAGCGGTGTATGTCGTGTTCGGGTTTGTCGGACGTACATTGGCATCCAGTTGCGGGCTAAGGTGATGCCTAAGGACCAGGAGCCACCCAGCCAGGGTGTGTGCAGGAAGACGCCTAAGGAGTGGCGCTCGGGATAAGTGAGTGTCAGGGAGGCGCTGATTCGGTCGGTTCGTCGTTCGCCTTTTTTGAGGACGATGTTGATAATGGCGGAGGAGATGTTGGCTTCTTCGCGGGCGCCCGGCACACTGATCACAGTGATTCGTTCTATCTGACTTGCGGTCAGCGATTGAAGGACGCTTTCGGCGTTGCCCTCAATGAGTGCGGAGGGTTTTCCGTTGATGTAAAATCGGACGGGACGTCCCCGGTAGAGGACGCGCCCCTGGATGTCCACTTCTATGCCGGGGATGGCTTCCAGGACTTCTAAGGCGGTACTTCCGGAGAAGGTGGCGTCTTGCTGGGGGCGGTATTCCTGCTCGCCGGCACGAATTGTACTCCACTGGCGTGCAACGTCCACGACGATTTCTATGCCGGGCAGGCGCTTTGCCACAACAGGTAGCCGAATGATACCAAGGGGGACATACGCTTTTTTGTCGGTCAGGATGAGCGTATCCTGATGTGTCTGGTATCCCAGGAAGGCGATGCGCAGGATGCAGGTATCGGGTGTTTGTGTGCGGAGTGTAAATGTGCCTGTAGAGTCGGCTAAAGTGCCATTGATCAACTTACCCTGAATGGTGAGGATTGCGATCTCAGCGTAGGGTAGGGGTTTGCCGTCTTCGGTCTGGATCTGCCCGGTGAAGGTTCGCCAGTTTTGGGCAAGGGCTTTGGGCAGAAAAACGAAGAGCACAGCAATCAAATTGAGAAGCAGCCAACAATGAGAATTTTTTGTGGGTAATCCGGGGCTATTTTGGATTTTGTAGTGTGTGTGCATTGTGTGGTGGATTCTGAGTGGATTGTGGATGGGTGGTTTTTGTTCAACGGGCTGTTTTTGGAAGGAAAACCCGAATGGGGAGGGGTAGAGTTCCCCGCTTGGCTATAAATCGCTGTATTATAGCGTAAAGTGGCATAATGCCATGTGGTTTGGTTGCAAAATGAATTTGATGGTTTGCGAAACGTTGAATTGGGGACGCCTGCCTACCAAAAGTTTCGGTGGGATACTTCAGATTAACGTGTAGAGCAAAGGTTGTTTGCCGTGGCGTGAAAATGTCCCGGTCATGGCTTGGCAAACGAGTCAACATACAGACACAACGCTTACTGTTACTGTCAAATCCGTCGCCGGGTGGCAATTGTTGCGTATGAGTATGTCTCGTTGCGTTCGGTGGTTGCTGGTTTTGGTTGGGTTGGGCTTGGTTTTGGGCTTTGATTCTATTGGGTACGCGCAGTATGACCTGAAGTTTGTCCGGCTTTATCCGGCAATTGGTATGACGGGTGGATTGGCTTCGCTGAGGGCACCCAACGGCGTGCTCTATGTTACGGGGCAGTATCAATCCTCCCCGAATTGCAAGCCCTGGCTCTCTGCCATGACCGAGTGCGGGACAGTTCTGTGGACTGTGCTTTATCAGTTCCCCTCCATTACCTCGGATCCGACCGGTGGTTTGAGCCTTGCCTATGTGGAGGGTGGACGGCTGGCACTGGGTGCGGGCGACCCACCCATTCTCTTGCTTCTCCAGGCGAATTCTGGCAGTGTCCTCTGGGGTGTTCGGGCAGTCTCACCAGGAAAAGCCTATGTGGTGGGTCTGGCAGTGGATACAGCGCTGGATCGCATCGTGTGGACAGTCAGCTGGAGCCTGTTCGGAACCGATGTGGCACAGGTTCTGGTGGTGGATTACTCGGGTTCGCTTATCTGGAGTAAGGAGTATGTGCCTCCGCCGCCCATTCCTGCCAATCAGCACAGGACGTTTCATCAGGCTCTGGTTCTGGCGGATACGACCTATGTATTTTGTGGGATTGTTCATCCCACTCCCAATGGTTTTGGGTCCTGGGGTTACGACGTGTGGGTGATGCGTACCGATACTCAGGGAAATGTCCTGTGGTCCCGGATTATTGGGGGTCAGGGACATGAGGGGTTTCGGTTGCCCTATCGGCGTGTGAATTGTGGGCTGACGCCAGACCGACGGCACATCATTGTGGTGGCATCTACGACCACGCCGTCCTTTTTGACGGCAGGTGGTGGGACAGAAGACCTGCTGGTGATGAAACTGGACATTGCCGGCAATCTGTTGTGGGCAAAGACTTATGGTTCGGCAGACCGGGAACGCCCCAAACGTGTACAGACTTTTCCGGATGGACGAATTGCCATAGTGGGCGATATTGAAGTGGGCATTTACGTGGAGTATGCGTATCTGTTGATTGTTGATAGTATGGGTCAGATGCTGGTGGCACGCCGGTATTCGTATGGTGGGTTCAATGAGACGCAGGCAGTGGGTCTGGATCTTGCAGGCGACGACCTGTTGATCAGCATGTACGCCAAGTTTTCGTCGTCTTCCTCGGGTAATTACTACGATGCGCTTTTAGTGAAGACGGATGCGACGGGCGCAGTACCCTGTGGTATGGATACGCTCATCTGGCAAAGTCGGGATGTCACGGCGTTGCTCACGGTGAATACGCAGATGCCTTCGGTGACGGTAGGCCCGACCATTGATACGGTGGCTGCGAACAAGCAACCCATTACCTTATCGGATACCTTCCTTTGCATAACCTGTACGATTGTGGACGCGCCAGATATTCGGATTCTGCCCAGGGATACGGTTTGTTTTGGTGATTCGGTGCATATTGCGTTTGGCATGCATTCGTCTGAGAGTGCGTGTTTGTTCAAAACGCTGGATGGCGTGTATGTTCCAGAAGACACGATCCATACGGACACGTTTTCTGTGGGTATGCATGTTGCACGGGCTGTGGTGGTGTGCACGGGCGATTCCTTAGAGCGCCGGGATACGTTCTGGGTAGTGCCTCCACCGCAGGCTCAGGTCAGCGGAGAAACAACTGTATGTGAGGGGGATACAGGTTTTCTCCAGGCGATTGTTACCAGTAGTGGGTCAGGGGCGCCGTACACGTACTGGTGGAGTGGAGCCGATTGGCTGAGCTGTCCTGGTTGTGATACGACGCGCTGGTGGACTGATACGCCTACAGTGATTGAGCTGGTGGTTGCGGATCGGCTGGGGTGTACAGATACGGTGGTGGTGCCTGTGAGTTTGTCTCCGTTGCCAGTGTTTGACCTGCCGGATACGGTGGTTTGTCGGGGTGATTCGTTGTGGGTGGTTGCGCCCGGAGGTGTTCGCTGGCGGTGGCACCCGGATTCTTTGGTTTCCTGTGATACGTGTATGGTGGTTGAGGTGTTTACGGGGTCGTCGGCAAGGTACTGGTTGACGGTTTGGTCGGCGGAAGGGTGCAGGTATACGGATTCGTTCTGGGTGGTGGTTCGTGAAGGGGCGCCGCCCAGGATCTGGTTGTGTCCGGATACGGTGTGGGTGAACAGTGTTGCGGAGTTGCACGGTTGGGTGGCTGGAGGAGGGGTATGGTGGTGGGCTTCGCCCGATGGTGTGTTGTTGTCGTCGTGGGAGGATTCGGTGGTTCGGATACGGACGCCGGTTCGTCCCGGCGAGCGTGATACGTTTATTTTGTGGTCGGTGGATTCTACAGGGTGTGTGGGTTCGGATACGTGTGTTGTTCTGGCTTATGAGGATTTTCGGGATTGTGCGGGCAGTGTGTGGGTGCCCAATACGTTTACGCCCAATGGAGATGGCAAAAACGATGTACTGTACGTGTATACGTTACAGCCTGTGGAGATCAAAGAGTGGCGGATTTACACGCGGTGGGGTGAGGAGGTGTTTTCTGTGCGGGACGTACCTGTGATTGGCTTTCCGTATTTTCGGACGGTGGAAGGCTGGAATGGCAGTGTAGGCGGTCAGCCGGCTCGTTCGGATGTGTATGTATGGTGGTTGCGGTTTCGTTGTGGACGTGTAGAGGTGTTGAAGAAGGGGGATGTAACGTTGCTGCGCTGACTTAACTTGCTTGTTTTCTGTGGATTTCTTTGTTTCCTGGAGTTTTGGGGGTGGGGTTTGGGCAAAAATTGGTTTTTTGTTTTTTCCGTGCACCCTATATTACATAGTGAAGGGTCTCTGGGTGCGGAAAAGAATCTGGCGAAAAGGAGGAGTCATGGGCGGGACGAGGCTTCTTTCGGGAGTGAAGGGGTTGTGGGTGTTACTGGCGGGAGGGGGTGTAGTGGCAGCAGGCGTGTACGCCCAAAATGTGGGGATTGGCGAGCCCAATCCGCTTGCCAAGCTCCACGTGAAGTACAATTCGGCGACGGGCTGGGGTTTTCGGCTGGATAATCAGGCGACGGGCAATTACCTGCGTGTTCGGGCGTTGTCCAATGAGATTCACCTTGAGACGAACGCCAGCTGGTTTCGTTTAGATGCAGATGGCTTATCGCCTGCCGGGATCATCGTGGGCTATGGGTCGGCGGATGGTCGGATTCGGTTTTATTCGTCGTTAGAGCCGAATGCGAATGCGGGGAATCCGGGAGAGGTTCTGACGAGCCAGGGAGCAGGGGTTGCACCGGTTTGGAAGCCAGGTTTTGGCGCCAGTACACAAAGTGTGAGTTTAAGCAATATAATGACCAAGACTGCGGCTGGTTGGTCGGATATTTTGACCTTAACCGTTACGCCTCAGCATAATAAAATTATCATTTTTGCATCCTTTACTGCACGATTAACGGATAATTCGGGGATGGCGCAGTTTGGGCAGGCTGTTGTTATGGGCCGGATTCTTGTGAATGGTGTCCCAATTGCGTATGCGTCATCGGTGATTACTGATTTTGACGAAGATTTTTGGGGAGGGGATTGGGTTGTAACCAGTGGGCAAGTAGCTTTTGCGGGGATTCCCTATACTGTTGTGCCTGGCAATACGTATACTATTAAACTTCAGTGGAATATCTCTGTGTTGTGGGCGTCTTCACCATGGCAGGTTCGGATTGCTCCGGGTGTTGGAGGCGATCATGCTGTGTTGACCGTTTTCAAGTAACTAATTGGTTTGGTGAAAGGCTTGGAGTTTTTCAAACAAAATCTTGGGAAATATGGTGTTGAATATAAGCAGGTGTTGGTTAACAGGTTGGGGTATGCGCCTGATGTTTTTGATGTTTCTTTGCTGTATTCCAAGGGCTTTTTCACAGTCGGTGGGCATAAGGATTGATCAAGGTTCTGGAGGCGATGTCCAATATTCACCTGTGTTAAGCAAGCATGCGGGAAAGGATTCCTTATCTAATGAAAGGAGTAGGATAGGTGATTTCGGGAATGGTGATTCTATTATCGTTTTACCTCTTGTGCGAATGCAAGTTGCTTCGGATACTGCTACTCAGCGTTTGCGGGAAGTGTATATTATGCAAATTGATAACAATTTGCCTGTGGATACCATTGTGACAGTTCAAGCCTCGGGAGATACAATAGTGGAAATCGTTTCGCCACTTTTTCGTATTCGGTACATTCGCGGATCGGATATTGCCCGATAGAGTGACTGTAGGTTGAGCATTGTGCGTCTGTTCAGTGATTAGGTGGGAGGCTAGTGTTCTGACTTATCCAGTGCTTTTAAAAAAGTCATCATTGCCCTGAGCAACCTATAGAATTCAGGCTGACGCATCAGACGGAGCAATTCCAGCAGTGAGGGCTTTCGTTGCGGAGTGGCTTCAAATTCCTTGCGGGCGGCACGCATTGCTTCTGGGAAGGTCTGGGCAGCCTGGAAGAGTAATTCGTGGTCTAAGTTGCCTGCCATCCAGATGAGGAGCATGATGTTGGCAAGGGCAGCCATCAGGTCGGGCTTGGCAAGGGAGTTGAAGCCTTCGTCAAAGTTTTCTAATAGGGCACTCAGTGCCACGAGGATACCGCTTTCGTAGATGCGGTCTATGTGTTCCAGGAGGCATTCAATGGCTTCTTTTCGTTCCAGGATTTTTTCCAGCAGCTCCTGAGCGGCTTGTTGTTGTTCGGGTGTGAGGGTCATGGCTCCCGGATTTGGTCAGTTGAAAGATTATCTGCCGAAGAGCTGGGCGAACCACATGCGTTCAAAGGCAATTTTGGCGCCGCGAAATGCACGCATTCCGCCGAGCATCCAGCAGCGTGGATATTTTGCTTTGCCTTGGATCACATCGGTGAAGTCGCAGAAGACGGCGGCGCCTAAATAGCCCACGTCCATCACGCAAATCCCACTGCGGTTGTAGTGCAAGCCCATGTAGGTGCCTTTGATCTCGTCGGTGATCTGGGAGGCGACGTAGTCTGCCTGGAAGTGGGCGAAGACGCCTGCCATACCAATTCCCAGTGTAGGCGAGATGATGTCGCCAATGCCAAAGACGTTTTTGTATTCGGGGTGGCGAAGGGTTTCTTTGTCTACGAGGAGCCATCCATTGTCGGGATTGGCTAATGTGGGGTGGTTTTTGATGGGTTGGGCGGGTTCGTGCGGCGGGATGATAATTGCCAGGTCGTAGGAGAGTTCCCTGCCGTCGGCAGCGTGGATTTTCCCGGGTGTGATGCGTGTGGTTTGCCATCCCCCGAGAAAACGGACATTGAACTGGCGCAGGAACAGGTTAAAGGCGTTGACCATAAAGGGTCCAAAGGGTTCCATGGGTTGTTGCCAGGGGTGGACGACGGTAATTTCGGTTTTTTCGGAGATGCCCCGTTGCTCAGCCAGGTATCGGATCATGAAAGCCAGTTCGAAGGGTGCGGGTGAACACCGGTAGATGGGTTCAATGGGTCCGACTATGACTTTTCCTCCGTGGAAGTTGGCAAGTGCCTGCCGTAGTCGGTAGGCATCGTTGAGTTCCCAGGCGTGGTAGGTGTTTTCTATGCCGGGGATTCCGTCGGGACGGAGCTGAGCACCCAGCGAGATGACCAGGTAATCATAATCCAGTGTGCCTTTGGTTGTGGTGACCTGTTGTTTTTCGGGGTCAATGGCTGTGACGGTAGCATGCAGGATGTCAATTCCTTTTCGGGCGAGGAGTGTGAGGGGTCGCTGGACCTGGTCGGGTTCACGGATACCCATGCTGACCCACAGGTAGGAGGGTCGGAATTCGTGGTGGGGGTTCTGGTCAATGAGGGTGATCTGGATCTGGCGTTGTTCTCGCTGGTGTTTGAGGAGTTTGGCGAGTCGTGTGGCGGCAACGGCGCCGCCGGCACCTCCGCCCAGTACGACGATGTGCTTCATGGTTGGCTGATTTTGTGAAGAAGGTAGTTGAATTTGTGTGGGGACAAAGTTGACATGGGTCAATTGGGTGTGGACTGACAGGAAATGTGTGCTGGCAAAGGTGGGGGATTGGGAAAGGTTTGGTGGGCTCCTTAGACTCAGCGAAGTGTTGCATTCAATTTAGGGCATTGTTTATGGACAGGTGGGTGGTACAGGCTTCTGGAGGGAGAGGGGAACTTTTTGGGAGAGCCGGGGCATTATACTGAAAAATGCCGGGCTCCTCAAAAAGAGCAGACAAGAAATCGGTGTGTGTCATGGGGATTGTGAAGAGGTTGGCGATATTGCTGGTGGCGATTGTACTCAGCAGATGGAGTGTACAGGCGGGTGTGGGGAGCTGGTTGTCTGGTTGGAATTATCGTCGGGCGTTTGTACTCAACAATCCGAACAATGTGGATCTGGCTGATTTTCAGGTGGATATTTTGATTCGGACGGATACGCTGGTTGCCAGTGGCAAGCTTCAGCCAGGATGTGAAGACCTGCGGTTTACCACAAAAGATGGCGTGACGTTGATTCCCTACTGGATAGAAAGTGGATGTAACTCGGCGAATACGAAGGTCTGGTTGCGGATTCCGTTCTTGCCTGCCAATGGTCAGGATACTTTCTATGTGTATTATGGTAATAGTTCGGCGGTGTCTGCCAGTGATCCGGATTCTGTGTTTGTGTTTTTTGATGACTTTTCGGGCAACACGCTGGATAATACGAAATGGGAGGTTCGGGGTAATCCCACCTCGTTGACAGTACAGAATGGTGTTCTAACGATTCAGGGGAACAGCAATTGGGAGTATGTTCGGAGTCGGAAAGGATTTCGGCAGATGCACATCGTGGAAGCTCGTGTACAACTGGTTGGCAGTTCTATCAGTGCGGGACTTGTGATTGGCGAGATCACCAATGACAACCGGTACACATTTCGGACTACTGGTGGTGCACTTGGCACCACTTACGACAACGACGTCGGCGGGGTAAATGTATGGGCTAATCAGTCCTATCCGGGCTTAGCGGTTGCTTCTGGGCAATGGTATGATTATCAGATTGTGGTTCAGCCGACGGGTTCGGGCATCTCCATTCAACAATTTTGTTTGACGCCGGGCTCCTGTAACACGCAGGCTCAGAGTTTCACGCAGGTCCCGGTAGATTCCGCGGCGGTGGGACTTTCTTCCTGGTCAACCAGCGAATATGCGCGGATGGATTGGGTTCGTGTGCGAAAGTATGCGGCGAATGCGCCGGGAATCGTTGGGTGGTTTCCAGAGTCTGCAAGTTGTGTGGTGATGGGTGTTCAGATTGATTCGTTTGCAGTGGTTATGCCACGATGTGCGGATTCGGCGGGGTCGGTTCGCGTTTACTTTAGTGGAGGTGCGCCGCCTTATCAGGTTGTGTGGTCTACGGGCGATACGGTTTCCTATTTAGATTCGGTGCTGGCAGGTACTTACTGGGTCATGATTACGGACTCGCTGGGATGCACTGCGGTGGATACGGTGGTTCTGGTAGCGCCGCCCCCGTTAACGGTTCAGGCGTACTGGGATAGTGCCCTGCAGATGGTGGTGGTGATTGCGGATGGTGGCACGCCACCCTACAGTACTGATATCCAGTGCACGATGTTGACCGTGGATTCGGAGCTCTGCGTGGTTTCGGTGGTAGATTCCGTGGGGTGTGTGGCGCTGGATAGTTTCATCCGTGTGCAGCCTGAGGTGCCTGTGGCGGTCAATGAGCCTGTGTCCAGCAAGGGCAGTGTGTGTCAGGTGGCAGAACAGGGAGGATATATTCGGGTGACCTGTGCAGTGCGTGAATCCAATACAGCCACATTGCTGTACATTGACGAGTGGGGTCGGATTGTCGCAAGGATGCCTGTAGGGGCGCAGCAACCCATTATGGTTAAGAGTGGGGTACGAGGCTGGCTGGTCCTTCAGGATCATCAGGGGAAGCATGAGGTTGTGTATCGGATAGGGTGGTTGCTGCGTTGAGTAGGGCATGGCTGGTAATCTGGAGTTTTTCTGTTGGGTATTGGACGGCACAAAGGGGATAGAGTAGGGAGGGGAAGGTTTCCGTGTGGTCAGGCGGGCTGAGTGGGCAGGGAGTTTTCCTGGGCGATGTCCGTAAATCCATAGTGTTTGACCCATTCGCCGAGGACGAGCAGGTTCCACAGCTGGTTGCGGTGGTCTTCTTTTCGGGACATGTGTCGGTGGATAGCGTGCAAGACGGGTTGTTCCCGGAGGATCCCTGCGGATTTCAGTCGGTGGACAGCCTGGAGGAGAGGTTCGCGGAAGGGGTGGCGCAGCCAGGCGGCAATGGGTATGCCAAATCCTTTCTTTTTTCGGGTGAAGACGTGCTGAGGTAGTCGGGGTTGCATCAGCTGGCGGAGGATCAGTTTGCCTTTCCATAGATTCCATTTCCAGGGTGTGGGGAGGCGGTTGAGGAGGTTGACGATTCGGAAGTCCAGGAAAGGTGCTCTGACCTCCAGAGAATTATACATACTTGCGCGGTCTACTTTCACGAGGATGTCGTCTAAGAGGTAGGTCCGATAGTAATAGAGGTGGATCCAGTCCTGCCAGGGCAAGCGGTTGTTCACGGGAATGCGTTTTCGCAGGAAGGAGATGGCTTGCCCCAGCCAGTTCCGATTCGTTGCTCCATTCCACTGGAGGATTTGTTCATGGGGGAGCCAGGAGCCAATCCATCCGGCATGATGATAGGGATGCGGGATTTGCATACCCCGAACGAATTTCCGGGCTTTGAAATGCAAGCTCATATTGGCGTCTGAGTAGGGGAGAAACCACGGAATGAGCGACTGGGCGAATTGCCATAGCCACTGAGGTAGCCAGTACAGTCGGAAGAGACGGACCCAGGCTAAGACCTGAAACGTAGGGTAGCTGCCCATGAGTTCGTCGCCGCCATCCCCACCCAGCGCCACAATGATGTGTTTTCGGGCAAGCTTACACAAGTAGTAGGTGGGCAAGAGCGAAGAATCGGCGAAGGGTTCATCCACTAAGGGCAATACTTCTTCAATCATGGATTGGGCACGGGGCGGGGAAAATACCTCCATTTCGTAGGGGATGCCCACATGTCGGGCAACGTCAATGGCATATTCCGATTCATCGTATGAGGGATCTTCAAATCCTATGCAGAATGCACTGACCTGAGTTGTGTGCTGTGCCACATACCAGGCAATGGTGGAACTGTCTATGCCTCCACTGAGGAAGACGCCCACGGGCACGTCTGAGCGGAGGCGAATGCGTACACTGTCCTGGAGGAGTGCGTCCAGTTGTGCTAAAGCCTCCTGCTTCGTTACACGTAATTTGGAGAAGGAAAACTCATAGAAACGACGTGGTGCGGTATTTTGCAGTGGGCTGGTGAACTGGATCCAGGAGCCCTGCTCCAGCTTTGCCAGGTTTGCATAGATGCTCAGGGGTGTGGGTACGCAGTCCATCAGTAGGTAAAGGGTGAGAGCCAGTGGGTTGAGTACACGCCGAAAGGCGGGGTGTACGGTCAGGGCTTTGATTTCGGAGGCAAACAACAAGGTATTGCCGAACACGCCGTAGTAAAGGGGTTTTTTACCCATACGGTCTCGGGCTAAGATCAATTTAGGAGATTGGCGCCGGTCATAAATAGCAAAAGCAAACATGCCATTGAATAAGGCGAAGGCGTCGGTGCCGTAGCGTGCGTACATTCTGAGGAGGACTTCGGTGTCGGTTTGCGTTTTCAATCGCTCCCGTTTCAGGTACTCTTTTGCCAGTTCTACGTAGTTGTAGATTTCGCCATTGAAGACGATCCAGATGTCCAGTTCGGGATGCTTCATAGGTTGATTGCCTTCGGGTCGGAGGTCCAGGATAGCGAGTCGGCGGAAGGCGAGTCCGACATGGGTTTGGGGGTCGAAGAATACACCCTGGTGGTCGGGTCCGCGGTGCTGGATTTGGATTGCCATGTGGTGGAGGATCTGGCGATTGCCTGTTCCCCAGAAGCCTGCGAAGCCACACATAGGGTTGGGGATTTGGTGGGATTTGGTTGGGGGGCGGTGTGCAAAAGGAGATTGCGCTATCGTAGGGGCGGGGACGAGATCCCACCCCGCTGACGCCGCGGATGCGGTCCGCGG
>JALWYU010000032.1 GCA_026992635.1 Bacteroidota bacterium
CCAACAAACCCTACGCCGACTTCCGACGACGTCCACGACGACGTCGCGTACCCGTCTCTACAGGCTGCGCCTTCTGCAACTTCTCCAGAAATTCCTGAACCAGATCAAACCGTTCCGGCACCAGCTGATAGAACTGGTACCTTCCCTGACGACGGCGCGCAACATATCCGCCACGCAACAGCGCATTCAGGTGCAGCGACAGCACCGACTGCTCCAGCGGACGACTATTCCGGCGCGTAAACCCATAGCGCTCCGGAAAGCGTTCGCGCAAAATCCGGAGCAGCTCCGACACTGCCACCTCATTCTTCTTGCTCTCGCTCAGCACCGTCAGAATGTCCTGACGCAGCCGATGACGAAGCAGTCCAAACACGTCCTCCGCACGACGCAACTCCTCCTGCGTAAACGTGTAGGTCTTTTGACCTACAGTAATGGTGAATGTGTCCAGAGGTTTGAATTCACGCGTGGCACGCTTTGCCATGGCTCTGAGGATTTAGCAGGTACGCTTAACTTGAACTTGTCTTCCGGTTTACAATTCCTCGTTTTTTGCATTGGATGGTGTTCATTCAATCAAAACGAAAACCTTGGTGTTTTTAGTTCCAATTTTTTTCTCGTCCCAAAACACAAATTTGGTGCAGGTGAATCCATACCACCTAACACTATGCCCATCGCACCCAACCCACCAACCCTTCCTAACCCCAATAAGCGAATAAAACAGGCTGAAAATCAGTTCAAAACGACAACACGTCCCACCCGACCTTCCCAATACGAATCCCACTAATCCATCCGTTGCCCACCACAAACCCCTCCCATCATGACCTCTTTAACACAAACCTCACGAACCCTGCTGAGCACCACAGCCCTGATCCAAACTTTCCTCGCTTCCTCCAGCCCAATCCCTCAGCAACCAATCCCCATCAGCCACTTCCACCTGGACTCCGTCGTCATCCTACCCAGCGAAGCCCAGCTCACCTTCCACAAAACCTTCTTCCTCTCCAGGTCGCCCACAACCCTGCGCATTACTTTGCCTGCCACCTTCTACCAGCCTGAACTTACCGTCTATCCACAGCAAGCCCTCATCCGATGGAACCTCCGACACGAACCCATCTCAACCCAAACCCAAACAGGCATCACCACCTCCTGGCTGGACACACTCCACCACCTCCAGCAACAACTCCAATACCTCCAGCACCAGCAGGCAATCATCCACCACGGAATCGCCGTACTCAAAGCCAACCTTACACTCCCTGAAACCAGCGACGCCTCCGACGAAACCCTGGACATGTGGCTCGCCTACCACCTCACCGCTATGGACTCCTTCCTCAAAGCCAAACAAATCCTGAACCAGCAAATCCAGAAAACCCAAACACGCATCCAGCAAATCCGACAATTCCTCAACCTGGACACACCCCAGAAAAAACATCTACCCGTCCTCTACGTGGAATTGACCGGCATCGGAGCCATCACAGTGACCATCCGCGTGCGCACCCACGCACTCTCCGTCAAACCCTTCTTTCGCCTAAGCGTCCACAACAACCACATCCAGCTCACCTGGCTACTGCAAATTCGCCAGTGGACAGAAACCGACTGGCATGCCACAACCCTCATCTACCTGCCCGGAAAACACCGCAAGTGGCTATCACCACACCTGCTCCACTACGTCAGCCAGGGCGAACTCATCGCAAACTACAAACACATTCGACCCTACGCACTCCTCCAGCAAATCCTGCCCCCACGTCCAACACCCTCACCCCCCACCGATAGACATCAAGAAAAGGAAGTAGCAATCCGGGAACCTGCAGTACTCCACTCCGCCGCACGCGCCGCCGCCCAGTACATTTCCGTCCAAACCCCACCCACCTACCGCGAAATCGTGGACACCCTCAAACAGGAACTGACCTTCCTGCCCGTCGTCCGCATCCATAACGTCAGCCTGCCACACCGAACCGAACGCATCCTCATCCTCTTCACGAAAGAAACCACCACCGACACCTTAATCCAGCAAACCCTCCGTGTCTATGCGGGCTTGCCAGAAGCCGCCCGGGAACTCGTCATTCCCCGTACCTTCTTCTACCCCATCTACGCACGCGAAGGCGAACTCTATACAGGCAACCGTTTCCTCCAGAAAATCTACCTGAACCCCAACGAAGATACACTGCGCTGGCTCCTGGGATTTCACTCCTATATCCGCGCAACCCGAAAATTGAAAGCTTTCCACATCCAGAAGCGCTGGCGTAAATACCACACCCACTACACCTGGACACTCCACATCCGAAACCTCAGCCAGGACTCCGTCACCATAGAAACGGTTGTCCCACTACCCGCCGCTCCCTACCCCATCTCCATCCAGCTGGAAAGCAATCCACCACCACAGCAAACCACCAGCAACCAGGCACGCTGGACTATCCACCTGCCACCCAACCAGCACTACACACTCACCTACTCTATCCACATCCAGTGCCCCAAAGATTATGCACCCTGCCTCCTTGAATACACTGAACTTTCCCGGTAAATTTCACGTTGTATTATCTTTTGGGCAAGCGCCCTACCTTAACAAAAAAACAAACGCCACACAAAATCAACCACGGCGATGAGACACCAGCGAATCCTCACCTTCGCCGGATCACTCCTGATTATCAGCATGCTCGCCTTTTCAGGAATCTTTTTCCTGACAGGCGGGAAAGACCCCGCCAAAAAACGCGCCAAAGCCGTCAAAAAACTGGTCAAGAAAGCCTGGAAACACCTGAAAGCCTTTCCCCCAGAATACAAAGAAGCCACCGAATACCTGGACGAGGCTTTCCTCATAGATAGTACACATGCCCAGGTCAACGCCCTCCTCGGCATCTACTACCACGTGCACCGCGAACCTGCCAAAGCCATCCAGTTCTACGCCCGTGCCATCCGCCATGGCAGAGCCGGCATAGACTACCCCAAGGAAATCCTCCTATTAGCAGGGAAAGTCGCCCACCTCTTAGAAAAACTGGACATCGCAGAACAATGGATCAAACAATACATGGACATCCTTACACCCGCAGAGCGCGAAGCCACCGAAGTCTGGAACCTGATCATCCACGCCTTAGAACGACGACTACCCCCAACCACCTCCCCAGAAATTGAACTGCCACAACCTTACCAGCGCGCACAAAAAATCCTGCAGGAAATCCAGACTGCCCGCGAACTCATGAAAGACCCCCTGCCAGTACGTATCGTCAACCTGGGCGACTCCATCAACTCACCCTGGCCCGAATATGCACCCGTCATCAACGCCGACGAATCCATGCTCTTCTTCACGGCACGCCGACCCGGGAACGTCGGCGGGAAAACCGACCCCCTAGATGGCCTGCCCTTTGAAGACGCCTTCTTAGCCTACAGAATGCCCGACGGAAAAGGGTGGTACCAGGCAAAAAACCTTGGCGAACCCATTAACTCACCCTTCCACGAATCCGTCATCGGCGTATCCGTAGACGGACAAACTCTCTTTCTCTTCCGGGAAGGCGACATCTACGTCTCAGAACTGAAAGGTACACGATGGACCAAACCCCGCGCACTTCCCAAACCCATCAACCTCAAAGAATCCGCTGAAAAAAGCGTAGCCCTCTTCCCCGACGGATCTAAGATGCTCATTGTCAGTGACCGTCCCGGCGGATACGGCGGACTGGACATCTGGATCGTCTACAAAGACCGAAAAGGCAGATGGAAAGAAATCCAGAACGCCGGACCCACCATCAACACCCCCTACGACGAAGAAGGTCTCTTCCTCCACCCCGACGGCAGAACCCTCTACTTCAGCTCCCAAGGACACCGAACTATGGGCGGATTTGACGTGTTCAAAACCGTCTACGAAAACGGGAAATGGTCAGAACCCGTCAACGTGGGCTACCCCATCAACACAACCGGCGACGACGTCTACTTCGTCATCTCCTCCGACGGAAAACGCGCCTACTTCGCCTCTAACCGCGCCGACAGTCGCGGCGCCACCGACATCTACGTCCTCATCTTAGAAGAAGAAAAACTGGAAGCCAAAGAACAGGAAGGACCCAAGCGCATCCGAACCTCCCTGCGACGATTCCGACGATTCAAACCTTCACGACCCGTAACCGTCGTCAAGGGAATCGTCTACGACTCCCTGTCCAAAGACCCCTTAGAAGCCTTGGTCATCATCGTGGATAACGCCACGGGCGACACACTCTACACCGTTACTTCCAACTCCGCCACCGGCAAATACGTCGTTACACTGCCTGCCGGGAAAAACTACGGAATGGCAGTCGCCAAAGAAGGCTACCTCTTCTTCTCCCAGAACTTCAACATACCCAAAGAAGCCCAGTACCGCGAAGTCCAGCTGAACGTACCACTCCTTCCCTTGCGCAAAGGCGCCGTCGTCGCACTCCGCAACATCTTCTTTGAATTTGACAAGGCAGAACTCAAACCGGAATCCTACCCCGAACTGGACCGCGTCGTCGCACTCCTGCAACAGTACCCCAACCTCAAAGTGGAAATCGCCGGACACACCGACAATGTAGGATCCGAAGAATACAACCTGCGCCTCAGTCAGAAACGTGCAGAAGCCGTCGTGCGCTACCTCGTCAGTAAAGGCATTGACCCCAGCCGACTTATCGCAAAAGGCTATGGCGAAAGCCAGCCCATCGCCTCTAACGACACCGAAGAAGGACGCGCACTCAACCGACGCGTAGAATTCCGCATCATTGAAGATTAACCAACCCCATGAAAAGCACCTCCAAATGCCTGGACAATGCCTGCAACCAGAAACCTACTTCCCTTCCGAACAGGCTTACTTCCTGCACTCCTTCTGGGCATCTCGCCAGCCCTGATATGGGGACAAGCCAACCCCAACAAACACGCACTCCGCGAAGCACGACGAATCGTCGCTGCCCCTACACCCGACTGGGAAAAACTCATTCTGGTCGTCCAAAACGTCCAGGACCCCGAAGCCTATTACTATGCTGGACTCGCCTACTTCATCCTCCAAAAGTGGGACAGCGCCGCCCTCTACCTGGATAAAGCCTCACGCGCCTCCGCCCTCCTCGGTAAACGCATCCCACTGGAAATCTGGCTGCTACTAGGGCGTGCCCACGTCATGCAAATGAACTGGAACAAAGCACGACAGGCATACCTCAACTACAAACGCATGCTACCCGTCCGCGAATACAACGGCAAACTCATCCCCCGGGAAATGTACATCGCCCTATTCCGGGAAGCACCACCCACACCCGGTGCCACCGCCCGATTAGACCAGCCCCGCGCACTCGTGGAAAAATGGCTTGCCGAACTCCGAACCGCACAGCGCCTGACCGCCGGCACCACCAGCCAACAAGTCAAAATCTTCAACGTGGGTAAGCAGGTCAACACCTCCTACCCCGAATACGGACCCGTCATCACCGCCGACCACAAAGTCCTCTACTTCACTGGACGACGGCCAGACGGCATCAACGGACCCGGCATCCTCGCCGAAGACGGTCTCCCCTACGAAGACATCTTCTACGCCGAATGGAACGAGCAGGACTCCACATGGAAGAAAGCACGACCCATGCCCAAACCCGTCAACTCCCGATACCACGAATCCATCCTCACCATATCCGTAGACCGACGAACCATGATCCTCTACAAAGACGAAAACCAGGGCGACCTCTATATCTCCTACTACCGAAAAGGACGATGGACAGAACCCCAGCCCCTGCCCGAACCCGTCAACTCACCCTACACCGAAAAAAGCGCCGCCTTCTCACCCGACGGGAAAAAACTCTACTTTGTCAGCGACCGACCCGGCAGCATAGGCGGACTGGACATCTGGGTCACCGAAATGCTCGGACCCAACACATGGAGCGAACCCCGTAACCTCAAAGAAATCAACACGCCCTACGACGAAGACGGGATCTTCCTCCACCCCGACGGCAAAACCCTCTACTTCAGCTCTAAGGGACACAACACCATGGGTGGCTACGACATCTTCAAAAGCACACTCCAGGAAGACGGAACCTGGGGACCACCCGAAAACCTCGGCTACCCCATCAACTCACCCGGCGACGACATCTACTTCGTGGTGTCCGCCGACGGATCCCGTGCCTACTACTCCTCTTCACGAACCGGTACCTACGGCAGCATGGACATCTTCACGATAGTCCTCACCGAAAAACAAAAGCCTAAGGGACACTTCATCCTGTTCCGCGGTGTCGTGGTGGACGCCGACACCCGCGACTTCTTAGAAGCCACCGTCCTGATCGTCAACAACCAGACCGGCGATACACTCCTGCTCACCACTACCGACCCACGCACAGGTGAATTCGTCCTGTCCGCACCCGTGGGCGTCAACCTCGGACTGTACGCAGAAGCCCCGGGCTACCTCTTCTACTCCGCCAACTACAAAATGCCCGACACCCTCCTCTTCAAAGAAATCTTCACCGTCATTGAACTGCAACGCCTCAAACGCGGCGCCGCCGTCGCCCTCCGAAACATATTCTTTGAATTCGCGAGCAGCGACCTGCTGCCCGAATCCTACCCCGAACTGGACCGCGTCGCCCAGCTCCTCAAACGATACCCCGATATCGTCGTGGAAATCGCCGGACACACCGATAGCATCGGATCCGACGCCTACAACCAGCGCCTATCCGAAGCACGCGCACGCTCCGTACGACAGTACCTCATCAAAAAGGGTATCTCGCCTGACCGACTGGTCGCACGCGGCTATGGCGAAAAACAACCCATCGCCGATAACAGCACCGAAGAAGGACGCGCACTCAACCGACGCGTGGAAATCCGAATCCTCCGAATGGGCTCCTCCCAATAATCC
>JALWYU010000033.1 GCA_026992635.1 Bacteroidota bacterium
ACTTCCATCCATGTTCTTTAACTTACCTCTCGAGAAGTGGTCAAAAGCCAGTGCCATGAAGGGGTCTTGCATGGATTCTCGGTGGCTTGCTGGGCTGTGCACAAGCTGGCGGAACACCCTTTTTGCCTGGAGCGTCTCGGCAGGGCTGAGCATTTTTTTCGGTTTGAATTCTTGTGTTATTCATGGACAGGGCTGGTTATCGCCCTGGTTGCAACGTATTCCTGTGTATATTCAGGCGGATAGTCCGGAAGCCGACCTGGAAGTTCTAATCGTTTTGGCTACAGATTCTTTTGTTGCACAGGGTGTTTTACAGCCGGGTTGTGAGGATCTACGGATTACAAGTTCCGATGGCATAACATTGCTGCCTTTCTGGATAGAAAGTGGATGCGGAACCAGTGTAACGCGCATTTGGGTCCGAATTGATACACTGAAGGGCATGGGGCAGGTTGACACCTTCTATATTTATCTGGAGAATCCGGGTGCAGTCAGTGTGTCGGATCCATTCGCTACGTTTCATTTTTATGATCCGTTTGATTCACTGCTCAGTGTCTGGCAGCTCCTGGAGCCTCCGTTTGTCGCTTTTTCTGGAGGACAGCTCGTCATGACTGGAGATGGCTATCCCATGTGGGAGAAAATCAAAACGGTTCAGCGGGTTATGGTGAAAGGTTTTATCACGGAATCCTTTGAAATCATTCAGGCAGGCGGCAATACCTACCACTGGATGTACTTTGGCACCTATCCCTATCAGAGTACAAACGATGCGACACTTTGTGATGGTGGATTGTGTGGTGGCGACAATATAGGGTGGGGTTCTGGCTGTGGATGGGGTGATTTTCAGATTTATCTTGGTGATGCCAGTCTCCATTTCTGCAATGGTAATCCGATTACTTCCGGCATGCCTTATTTGAAACGGTTTACTTTTGGTTACAACAATCAGGTTACGCTGGAGGCAGAGGATACTTCGGGGAATGTCCTGGCGACCGTGAATACGACCAGCTGGACGATCCCCGATTCTGCATATATGATGTATCTGTGTGCATACAATGGGCAATGTATAGTGGATTGGGTTCGGATTCGGCGTCTGCCCCGGGGCAATGTCGTGCAGGTTGGGTTTGGACCAGCGGAATTTGCCTGTGTAATGTATCCGGCACCTGATACGGCAGTTGTGGTGGTGCCAGGTGGGTTGACCGTTGCCAATCCGCTTGCCTCGGGCATGTACGTCTGGTACGATTGCCTGACGGGTGAACCTGTAGACACCGGTACGGCGTTTTATCCGGCTTATTCGGGGTGGTTCTACTTTGTAGGGGGTGATTCTGCAGTTTTTCCGAGATGCACAGATAGTTCGGCATGCTATTCGGTGTGCGTGAATTCCCTGTCTCCACAATTGATTGCGCAGGAATCTGATTCATTATTGATGGCTTTTGTTACATTACCTCCGTGGGAGCCTCTCGTCTATTACTGGCAGGATTGCGATAGCTTAACAATTCTGGATACGACGCTGTGGAACTGGTGGCAACCCCCTTATGAAGGGCGCTTCCGTGTCATTGTCTCAGCCTTTCAGGGGGCATGCTGGGACACTTCAGCGTGTCGGGAAATTCGCTGGACGCCAGTTGTAACGGGCACTGTCACGAATCCGCCGTCTGATTCCAGGTTTTCAGTGGTGTGGACATCTTCTCGGCTGGTAGTGCTTACCGAACCTTCTGTGCGTGAGATACTGGTATACAGCATGGAAGGACAAATCCTCTACCGGAAGACAGTGGATGGCATGTCTGGAGTACGGGGTTCTTCTTCCGATTCTGGGCGGCGTATTGAAATTGCTGTGGGTTCTTTGCCGGCAGGGACTTATCTGGTTGTGGGGCATTTTGCCGATGGGACACGCCTTCATCAGACTGTTGTCGTGCCTGAGCATGATGAAGGGCAGTTGGGTGGACGTCGCTATCGGTAAAAGCGCTATTCCTGTGGAGATAATTCAGGGGATGGGGAGGGGGAAATCAGTCGGTGTGTAGGGTCTAAGGGAAGAGTGTATTTTTTGACGGGTATGGCACAGAATTTGCTATTAATAGCAGCATAGAGGGCTGGTGCAAAAAATTGCTTTGTGGTCATGCGTGGGCGACCTGTACTTAGTCTGAGTGTCATGTTTGGGGGGCTGACCCTTTGGTTAAGTGCACAGAGTAATTTCTACACGCTGACGAGCGATCATTACGTTTTTTGGGCGGGTCGCCAGTCCACGGTCTATCTTAATGGGCACTGGTATACAGCCTTTTTCTACAGTGATGATAGTTTGGGTCCCAAGTATCCGGGCATTGTCCGACTGGATAGCCTTGCGCGTACTTTGTCTGGTAAGGTCATCTGGCGGTTTCCCGCTCTTCCTACGGTGTATGGGCTTACTGTCAGGACGGATCAAACACTTCTCTGGTTCCTTGCGCTTCAAGATACTTTTATTTTTGTCACGCTGACTGAATCGCTTGTCCCTGTAGAAGTGTGGCGTTTTGTATTGGATTCGCCTATTACTTTAGTTCGGTGGTGTTTGTCCAGTGATTCGGTGGTCTGGATGTATGGCAGGGTTTCGGATGCCCCTGCTGGTCGCAGGCATCGGTTGCTCAAAGTCAATCTGCAGAGCCAAACTATTATGCAGTGGCGAGTTCAGAGTTCCAATACTCCTTATGGGATTGCCTGCCGTCCACAGGGCACGATACTCTATTTGTTGAATGCCCGGGAAGCCGATGAGGAAGCCTACATTGTTCCGATTCCTGTTGCGCAGCTGGATTCACCTGCGGTGACGTTTACGGGTTATGGCGTGAATATCAATGTGGTGGGTACGTGGGGTACGCCGCTTTTGCATATTTATCCGGTTTGGAACTCGGATAGTATTGTACTGGTGGTCGGGCATAAGAAAGGTGGTGGTATCAGTGCCAGCGATGCCCTGGTGGGCTACTTTGTCTATCCGAATGCCCGGCTGGTCTTCAAGTCGTTTGGCAGCGCGTTGCGTAGTGATTATCCCTGTGGAGCAAGTGCTTCTGACCCGTACTATCATGTTGCTTCGGCAGTGTCTGTGAAGGCTGGCGGCAGGAATTTTACTGTGGTTTTGGCGCCAGACCTGTCAGCAGTGATGCGCAAGATTACTTTTGATGGCGTGTTCAATTATCCGACGAGTCGCCGATGCCATACCAGCAGTGCGCCGCATGGCTTTTTAATTGTGGGCGAATGGACGTCCCGGCTGTCTGATACGCTGGGTAATACGTGGTATGGGTCAGCGGAATTACGCTGGGCATTTGTTCATCAGGGGAATGGAGCATCCTGGACGTGCGGTACCCCGTTAGAAGACGATGTCTGGTTCTGGGATTCAATACGTTCGGGGCAAGCCATGTGGACAGTGTCTGTCCCGGTGTATCGGGTGAACGATCCGGTCATCCGTTTTCAGGAGAATGGACTGCCTTATGATACGGTGGACGTGCGTGATTTGCGTGTGATGCCGTTTTGCCTCAGTGGGTTGTCTGTAGAGGTGGTGTCCAGTTCACTGGAGAGTGCGAGTATGCGTGCTCCGTGGCAGATTCAGGCGGTTCGGTATTGTGCAGGGGGTTTCATTGTAGAGATCGTATGCCAGGGACAAGGTTGTTCGGGTCGCAATTTGATGGTGGGACTTCATACTTTGCAGGGCAAAACCATTGCCAGCACAAGAGCTGCGCTGATGCGTTCGGGTGTACCAGTGGCGGTGTTTCTCAAAACGGGGCGTGTATTGTTGCCGGGTGTTTACCTGTTGACTGTTACGGATGGAACCTTTATTGAGACTGTGAAGCTGGTTGTTCCTGCGTCGTGGTTCTGAGGGTTTGCCAGTGGTGGCGTGCGCGAAGCGCCGCCCCATAAGCAACGATTATCTGGGGATTTTCCGGCACAATAACTTTTGTCTTCCAGCGTGTACTTGCCAGCTGGACGAAAAAGGGATGATGGGCGGGGACGCCACCAATCAGGTAAACGGGTCGGGACAGGTCAGGTTGTAATCGCTGGATTCTACCCAGAATAGACAGGTAGATGCCGCGGGCAAGGTCCGCCTGGGAACGCCCAGCCATGAGCCATTGAATCGCCTCGGAGCGGGCAAACACAGTGCATACGGTATTGAGTTCTTGCGTGATGGTGGATTGGGCAGCCATCTGGTTCATCTGGTGGGTTGTCCACCGGTAGTGATGGGTGGCTTCAACGAGGAAGGTGCCTGCCCCGGCGGCACAGGGGTCGTTCACTGCGACCCGCTCTATATTGCCCTGTGGATCGGTATGGATGACACGAATGGATTCACCACCTATGTCAATAATGGTTTTGGGTGTGTTGGGATGGAGTACATGCAAAGCGTGGGCGGCGCACAGGGCTTCGGATTCCCGCAGGTTGCCCCCCGGAAAGTAGCGCTGTCCATAGCCTGTGATACAAACCTGCTGAATACGAAAATGGTTTTGTAAAGCGTGGAGGACATGGTGAATGGATACCTGATCTTTGTGATAGACCTGGGCGATTCTCGTAAACAGAATTCTGCCTTGTTCATCTATGACGCAAAACTTGGTGTAGGTAGTGCCCAGATCAATGCCCAGGAAAGCAACCCGATATTGTGTTGCGGGTTGGTGGGGCAGGGAAGACGGATGTGGTACAACCGGTGTTTGTCCGGTCAATGCCCGAATAATTGCTGTGAAAGCCTGATTCAGCGGTACACGAATCAGCTTCTCTCGGGCATACGCACAGATTTTTCCGTTCAGGAAGTCAATCTCGGTGGGTCGGCGATTGAGGAAATCGACTGCCAGAGAGGGAAGATGGTTTCCAGCCCGGGAGAGGTATGCGATGCCCTCTGTGAGGAAGTCTTCAGGGATGTCAATACCAAGTGCTGTTGCCACACGAATTCCTTCTCGCAGGGTTTCTTCTACGATTTCTGCTAAGGCGGGATTTTCCATAATGGTTTTCATAGGCAGCTGGCTTACGGCAGACAGTGCACTGATTGAAGCGTTGAGCAGTGTCTTTTTCCATACTTCGCGAAGCAGGTCGTTGCCTGCCAGCGGGACGGTATGGGCACCCGCTTGAGATAACCACTCCGATAACTGGATACTGCCTGGTAACAACTGGTCAAACCAGGGATTTCCCAAAAAATTAGGGGGGATAAAGAAATTCACACGGATTGTACCATCTTCCTGGACATTCCCTGCGAAATTAATCACCATGCGCAGAACACGCTGTTTAGAAGTGGCTTTTGTCAGGTGTGCTTCCACATCAATACCGTTTTGCGCACTGATGAGCCAGGGCAAGCTGCCATTTTGCTGGCGAAATACAGTGATCTGGTCCGCCAGATCAGCGAGGTGGTAGGCTTTGACTGCGAAGAAGACGGCATAGGGCTGGTGGTCAGCCACTTCGTCCAGGGTTGCCACAACTGCATAGGGCTGGCAGGATTTGTTCCATATACCGGTGAGACGAATCCCTTTTTGCCGAATCTGGTGGAGGCGGACAATGTCGCGGTCGCACACCACGACGCGACACCTCACTTCCTGGAGCAATACAGCCAGGATAGAACCGATGGGTCCTAAGCCGACAATCCCAATTGTTGGGGTTGAAGGTTTCCTGGCTGAATTCCCTGATTTTTCTGCCATTTATCCTGTGCTTTCTGAATGGTGCCCAGTTTTTTTAAGAAGAAATACGAAACGGTTCGGGGTGCGCAGCTGACCCAGGTCAGTATCGCAATGGAATGCAACGGGAACGTATTGGGAGGTGTTGATAGCATGGGTGACCAGGATTGTTTTTGTTCCTGTGCTGTATCTTGTTTGTAAGGAGAGGCGGGCGGACCTGTTCCTTTGCAGGTAAATGGAGGTGGCAATGTGTGGGGTGGCGATACGCTATAGGTCGGTTGTGCTGGGCTGGCTGGTTGTTGTGCTGGGTTTGCTCAGTGTAGGCATGACAGGTGTGGGCTGCCAGGGCAAGACGTATACTGGAGGCGATACGAACGGAGGTTCAGAACTGACGGTGGACGAGGAGGATGAGGAAGAAACGACGCTGGGTGCGGACGCTGAAGATGAATCAGGACGAATCGGCGAATCCCCCTGCTATTTAACGATCAGTGACGAGGCACGTGCCGCGATTCGCGAAGAATGGCTACAGGCAATTACAACCACCATTGAAGACGTCTGTACACATCTGCAAGACTATGCAGTCTTTGAACAGGAGGCTGTTGAGGTGCCGATTCGCGTGGAGGTATGCGGTACGGCGAATATGTACTATAGCCCTGATGATCAAGAGATCGTGGTTTGCGGGGAATTTCTGGAGATGGTTGGCGAGATTTTCGCCCGTTACAGCGAGCGACTCGGTGCTGACTATTTTTCTGGCACACTGGACGTTATTGAAGGGATAAAAAATGTGTTGCAATTTGCGGTGTACCACGAGATTGGGCACTTAGCAGATCACGTGCTGCCAGAATCGGTTGCCGGTAACATAGAAGACAAAGCCGACTTTTTTGCTGTCAAGATGTTTGTGGATCGGGGGATAGCGGGTCAGGCGAGCGACGTTGCCCGGTTCTACTGGTTACTGGCGGAAGAAGGCATAGAGCCCCCCTACTGGGACGAACACCAGTACAACAGGAAACGCGCAAGTAATATACTGTGCTGGTTGTATGGGAGTGATACGGCAGCATTCAATGTGTACGTAAAGAGTGAGTTGTTGCCGGAGGATCGCGCCAGGCTGTGCACGGAGGAGTACGAGGACTTTGCGCGGGGTTGGGAACGGGTGCTGGGGGGGTAGGTTTTTTTTGGTTGGGTTTGGGC
>JALWYU010000034.1 GCA_026992635.1 Bacteroidota bacterium
GGGGGGGGGGGGGGGGGGGGGGGGGGGGGGGGGGGGGGATTAGGGGAGTTTGAGTTGCTGGATGTAGCATTCGTTGGCGTGCAGGGAGAGTGTGCCGGACCACCAGAGTACCTGGTTCTGGTCGCGGACTTCGTAGTAGACGTTGATGAGTGGGTAGTTGACGGTAAGCTGGAAGTTGACGGTGTTTTTGTCTTTGCAGGAGTTGGGTTGTGCTTTTCGCCAGTTGATGACGGTGTCGGTGATGGCGAGGTTGTGGTCGGGTAGTGCGATGCGCAGTTTTTGTACGCCGTTGAAGGCGAGGATGTCTGCGGTGGTGGAGTCCCACCAGAAAGCGATTTCCATTTGGAACTGGCAGGAGCCGTCGTCGCGTTTGGCTTGGCTGTCGTAGTTGGTTGCGCGGGGGTCGGTGCATCCTTTGCGGCAGCTGGTGTTGGTGAGGAGTGTGAGTGTGGTGGTCAGGAGGAAGCCCAGGTAGATGAGGCTTTTCAGTGGGGGGTGGTGTGGGGTCATGGGTGGATTTTTATTTTATAAGGTAAAGGTGATGGGGGAAATGGTGGGTTTGGGAACTTTTTGGTGGTTTTCTGTGGTTAGGTAAGGGGGGTGTGTTTTTGGAGCGTGTTGTGGTAAAATTGTGAGGGCATGGTTGCGGATGTGATTGACTACGAGGTGATTGGAGATGACCTGCAATGTGTTCGGATTGAGCTGGATCCGGAGGAGGCGGTGGTAGCGGAAGCGGGTGCGTTGCTTTTTATGGAGGATGACATTGAGATGAAGACGGTGTTTGGAGATCCTGGTAAGGATCAGGGCTTTTTTGGCAAGTTGCTGTCTGCGGGTAAGCGTTTGCTGACGGGTGAGTCGTTGTTCATGACGGTGTTTATTAATCGTGGTCATCGGAAGCGGAGTGTGTATTTTGCGGGTCCGTATCCGGGGAAGATTATTCCGGTGCATTTACCGGATGTGGGTGGTGTGCTTTATGCGCAGAAGGATAGTTTTTTGTGTGGTGCGCGGGGTATATCCATAGGGATTGCGTTTCAGCGTCGTTTGGGTGTGGGTTTTTTTGGAGGTGAGGGTTTTATTTTGCAGAAGCTGGAGGGGGATGGCTGGGCGTTTTTGCATGCTGGGGGAGCGATTATAGAGAAGGAGCTGGGTGAGGGAGAGACGTTGCGTGTAGATACGGGTTGTTTGGTGGCGTTTACGTCTACGGTGGATTATGATATTCAGTTTGTTGGTGGGATTAAGACGGCGTTGTTTGGTGGTGAGGGTTTGTTTTTTGCGAAGTTGACGGGTCCGGGCAGGGTTTGGTTACAGTCGTTACCGTTCAGTCGGCTGGCGGATCGTGTGATTGATGCTTCGGCGAAGTTAGGTAGTAAGCGGAAGGGTGAGGGTTCTGTGCTGGGCTCGCTGTACGATCTGGTGTCGGGTGATTGATTGGCGGGTGCGGGAGGAAATGAAAATCGTGCGGTTGTAGGATGCCCCGGTGGGGTGTGGTGATTTATCCGGGTTCTAATTGTGATCGGGATCTGGTGCATGTGCTGGGTACGGTGTTGCGTCAGGATGTGGAGTTGTTGTGGCATGGTGAGGGGGATTTGCGTGGTTTGGGTTCGGGTGATTGGATTTTGTTGCCGGGTGGTTTTTCGTTTGGGGATTATTTGCGTCCGGGTGCGATTGCGCGTTTTTCGCCGATTATGGAGTCGCTTCGTAGGTTTGTTGAGGGGGGAGGATATGTACTGGGGATATGCAATGGTTTTCAGATTTTGTGTGAGGCGGGTTTTTTGCCGGGTGCGCTGGTTCGGAATTTATCCACGACGTTCATTTGTCAGCGTCAGTATGTGCTGCCCGTAGGAGATAGTGTGTTGACGCGGTATTTGCCGCGTCGTGCTTTGGATTTACCGATTGCGCATAGTGATGGACGGTATTATGTTTCGGAGGATGTTTTACGTCAGATGAAGAAGAACAATCAGATTGTGTTTCAGTACTGTACGGAGGATGGGCGGGTGGTAGAGGAAGCCAATCCGAATGGGAGTGTGGAGAATATTGCTGGGGTTTGTGATGAGCGAGGTCGGGTGTTTGGGATGATGCCGCATCCTGAGCGGAATGCGGATCCGCTGGTGTGTCCGCGACCGGATGGTTTACTGGTGTTTCAGAGTATTTTGCGGAGTGTGGAGACGGATATGGGTGTGGTTTCCGTTTCTAATTAGAGGTTGGCAGGTTGGGGGGATGGTGTAATGATGGATGGTGCAAAATGGCGGAAGGAGGCATGAGGTCCTGGTTTGGGAGGTTTAGATGGTTGGGTTTTGTGGTCTCGTTGGTTGTGGGTTTAGGTGGTGGTGTTCGGGTTTGGGGTATAGAGGTGGTAGAACCTGTGCAATGGTTGTTCTGGCATTGGGAGGAGGGCGATACGCTGGAGCTTCAGTGGAAGGCTGTGCTTGATCCGGGCTGGCATATTTATGGAGATCGGGTAGAGGGAGAGGATGGTCCGCCGCCTACGCGTGTGGTTTTTCAGGAGGTGGAGGGTCTTGAGTTGCTGGATTCGCCGGTGTACTTGCCGGCGCGCTCGCGTACGTATTTTGATTCGTTTTTCAATATGCCGTTGACGTACTGGTCGGATTCTGTGTTGATCCGGGCGCGTTTTTTGATTCGGGATTGGGATTATGGGTTACGGGGTGTTGTGGAGTATATGGCGTGTGATACGGAGCGTTGTTTGCCGCCTTCGGAGTATTCGTTTGAGGTGGTTGGTTCTTCTGAGGTGTTGCGTGCTTCTGGGGTTAGGGATGGTGGTGGTGAGTTGAAGTCGTTTTGGTCGGTGTTTTGGGCGGGGTTTTTGGGCGGGATTTTGGCGTTGTTGACGCCGTGTGTTTTTCCGATGATTCCGTTGACGGTGAGTTTTTTCACGAAGGGTTCTGGGGGTCGGCGTGGCGTGTTGCTTGCCTTTTTGTATGGTTTATCCATAATTGTGATTTACACGGGTTTGGGATTGGTGGTGACGATTTTGCTGGGTCCGGATGCGATGAATGAGATGGCGAGTAATGGCTTGGTCAACTTTGTGTTTTTCGTGATTTTTGTGTTGTTTGCGCTGTCGTTTTTTGGTGTGTTTGAGTTGCGGTTGCCGGCGCGGTGGGCGACGGCGTTAGACAATATGTCTACTCGTTTAGGGGTTTTGGGAGTGTTTTTTATGGCGTTGACGTTGACGGTGGTGTCGTTTTCGTGCACGGGTCCGATCATTGGTACGTTGCTGGTTCAGGCGGCGTTGCTGGGTGATGTGTGGGGTCCGTTTTCGGGGATGCTGGGTTTTTCGGTGGCGCTGGCGATGCCGTTTACGGTGTTTGCGTTGTTTCCGCGTGCACTGGATGTGGCGCCGCGTTCGGGTGCCTGGATGAATGTGATCCGTGGGTCTTTGGGTTTTCTGGAGCTGGCGTTAGCGTTGAAGTTTTTGTCTAATGTGGATTTGGCGTATCGGTGGGGGTTTTTGAATCGGGAGTTGTTTTTGGTGTTGTGGATTGTGATATTTGGGTTGTGGGGTTTGTTTTTGCTGGGGATATTTACGCTGGATTCGTTGCCGGTTCCTCGGGAGGCATCGGTGTTTCGGTTGTTGCTGGCGATCCCGGTGTTTGCGTTTGTGGCGTATTTGGTACCGGGTTTGTGGGGTGCGCCGTTGAAGTTGATCAGTGGCTTTCCGCCGCCGTTGTTTTATCGGGAGTGGCATATGGAGCAGATGGTTGCGCAGTGGTTGGAGCGTCGGCTGGTGGAGTCGGGTATGCTGGTGGCTGGTGGAGGGGGTGTGGATCGTGTGGAGGTTGGGGTTCCTGAGCCGGAGGTGGAGACTTGTCCTTTGTCCATTCCGTGTTTTCATGATCTGGGTTTGGCGGTTCGGTATGCGCGAGCGGTGGGTAAGCCCATATTGATTGATTTTACGGGCTGGACTTGTGTGAATTGTCGGAAGATGGAGGAGCGTGTTTGGTCGGATCCGCGTGTACGGGAGTGGTTGGCTGAGAAGTATGTGCTTGTTTCGCTGTATGTGGATGAGAAGACGCCGTTGCCTGCGGATCGTCAGTTTGTGAGTTCTGTGACGGGAGAGCGGGTAGAGACGGTGGGTGATTTGTGGAGTCATCTTCAGATTACGTTGTTCAATGCCAATTCTCAGCCGTATTATGTACCGATTGCTCCGGATACGACGGTGTTGACGGATCCGGTGGGGTATTTACCTGATCCGGATGCATTTTTGGCATTTTTGCAAAGGGGTTATGAAGCGATGGAGCGGTGGTTGGCTGCTCGTCGTGGCAATGGGTTGGAGGAGGAGTCTGGAGATAGGGCGTTGGCGGGTGGGTGGTCGTGGTCTTCGGACGATTCAGTGGGGTTGACGTGGTGATGGTGGGCAGGAGGCGTGGTCGGGCTCGCAGGGGTGGTCGTGGGTTGTTGTTTTCGCGTTGGCGGGGTTCGCATTTGGTGGTTTTGCTGGTGGTTTTGCTGGGTTTTGTGGTGTTTTCGGTGTGGAGTGAGGGTCGTGTTCATCGTGTGGTGGATGGTGATACGCTGGAGTTCATGTATCAGTGGCGTTCGGTTCGTGTTCGGTTGTGGGGGGTAGATGCGCCGGAGAAGGATCAGCCGTATGGTGAGGCGAGTCGTGAGTGTTTGGCGCGGTTGGTGTTGTGGGAGAAGGTGGTTGTGGTGCCGCGGGATACGGATCGGTATGGACGGGTGGTGGCGGTGGTTTATGTGGATGATACGGTGAATGTGAATTTGCGTTTGGTTCGTGAGGGTTGTGCGTGGGTATATCGTCGGTACAATCGTGAGGAGGAGTTTGTTCGTGCAGAGGAGGAGGCGCGGGTTCGTGGTTTGGGTTTGTGGGGGTTGCCTGCTTCGCAACGGATTCCTCCTTGGGAGTGGCGTCGTAAAAATCGTGGTGTCTACTTTAAGGAGAAAAGGGAGTCATGGCGGTGAAGTCGGTGTACATAGTGGAGGGTGTACGGACGCCGCTGGGTTCGTTTGGAGGGTCGTTGTCGTCGCTGTCGGCGCCCCGGCTTGCGAGTGTAGCGATTCGTGCGTTATTGGAGCGTACGGGGGTTTCTGGGGATTGGATAGGCGAGGTGTTGATTGGGCATGTATTGAGTGCGGGAGTGGGTCAGGCGCCGGCGCGTCAGGCGGCGTTGTATGCGGGTTTACCGAAGGAGATTCCGTGCACGACGGTTAATAAAGTTTGTTCTTCGGGGATGAAAGCCATTATTCTGGGTGCGCGGACGTTGTTGTCTGGTGATTATGATCTGGTGCTGGCTGGTGGGATGGAATCCATGTCCAATGTTCCGTTTTATGTATTTGAGATGCGCCGTGGGCATAAGCTGGGTGATACGAAGCTGGTGGATGGGTTGATATATGATGGGTTGTGGGACCCGCATTATCAGAAGCATATGGGGAATTGTGCGGAGGTATGTGCTGTGGAGTATAAGATTCCGCGGGAGGAGCAGGATGCGTATGCGGCGGCTTCGTATCGGCGGAGTGCGGAGGCTTGGTCTAAGGGGTATTTTCGTCAGGAGGTGGTTCCTGTGGAGGTCTCTACGAAGAAAGGAACGCAGGTTGTGGATGAGGATGAGGAGTACAAGCGTGTGGATTTTGAGAAGATGCGTCGGTTACCTCCGGTTTTTGATAAGGAGGGGACGGTGACGGCGGCGAATGCCAGTACGATCAATGATGGAGCGGCGATGGTGTTGCTGGCTACGGAGGAAGCGGTTCGTCGGTATGGTTTGAAGCCGGTGGCACGGATTGTGGGTTGGGCGGAGGCGGCGACGGATCCCATGTGGTTTACGATTGCGCCGGCACTGGCTGTTCGTCGTCTTTTGGATCGGGTGGGGTGGAAGGTGGAAGATGTGGATTACTGGGAGATCAATGAAGCGTTTTCGGTGGTTGTTTTGGCGAATATGAAGGAGTTAGGTCTTTCGCATGATCGGGTGAATGTGTTTGGGGGTGCGGTGTCGCTGGGTCATCCGATAGGGTGTTCGGGCGCGCGGATTGTGGTGACGTTGTTGTCGGTGTTGCGTGTTCATGGTGGGAAACGAGGGGTTGCGGCGATATGCAATGGGGGTGGGGGTGCGTCGGCGCTGGCTGTGGAAATGGTTTGAGGCGATTCGTGGTTGGAGTATTGTGTTTGGCGGGTGCAGGGTTTGCCGGGCAGGTATGCTTTTTGGGCTTACAGGGGTTTTGGTGGTGGGTTGGGTATCGTGTCGTGAGGAGCGTGCGCCGGTGATGCATGTTTCTTTGGATTTGCCGGGTTTTCGTTCGGATTCGCCGTTTTCACCTGTGGCGTTTGTGGTGTCGTATTGGGTGTATGTGGAGAATTCGTTATGGGGTGTGTTTCCGGTGGGTTCGGTGGTGCCGATTGTTTGTGGAGAGGGAGGTGGAGGAAGTCTGTTTCGGTTGGCGGTTCGTGGTGGGGTTCGTCGGAATGGTATTGAGAATGATCAGGTGGCGTATGTGTTTTATCGGGGTGCGGATACGGTTGTGGTTTGCAGGGTAGGCGGGGTTATGGTTTGGCGTCCGGTTTTACAGTATGTGGATACTTCGTTGATTCGGGTTTGGTGGATGGAGACGGGGGAGTCGGGAGGGGTTGAGGGGTGGGTGACGG
>JALWYU010000035.1 GCA_026992635.1 Bacteroidota bacterium
GGCAGGGTCAGGGTGGGTGGTGTGGTGGAATTGGGGTTGCGGGGTGTTACGTTGTGAGGACGTCCATTACCATTATTGCTTGTATTGCCAATTCTGCAGGCAATGGGTGAGTTTGGCAGTCTATGGATGATTACACTATCGATGGCGCACCCGCATTCATTGCATACAGTGACTTTCAGGAGGTGCTGGTCGCCAGGGTTTTGATAGGGGATGACCTGGATCCAGAGGCTATCATTGGTGAGTCCTGTCATGAAGGTATCGTTGGGATCAAAAGTGCCAGGTGTCCAGGCGAAAGGTGGTGTCCAGACGAAGGTGTGTCCATTGGATTGCCAGAGCTTAACGATAAATAACATGGGTCTTTCCAGAAAAGCAGGGTTATGTGTAAGGGTAGCACCACTGGTACCCTGATCCAGAAGCGTCCAGACTCCACAGGAAGTCCCCCACATTTCAATCTTTTTAATCGCGGGCAGTCCGTTGGGGCAATGTGAGAGGCATCCCAGTTGAACCCACTGGTTGGAGGCGCTGTGGTAGGCTTCTAAGCAGAAGTTGTCGGTGTTGAGGATGAGGAGTCCGTTGGCGGGGTTGGCGATGTTGTTACGCTGGGCGGTGGTCAGTCGCGGAAGGAGTATGCCCTGTGTGGTGGTCTGGAAGTGGGCGAGTGCGGAGGGGTCGGGATTGGTGGTTCCGACTGCCAGTTGCTGGTAGACGTGGACATCGCCCTGGAAGTAGCCTGCCCATTGTCTGCCGGAGGTTGCCAAGGTGGGGAGTGGGTCGGGGAGTGCGTCCACCCATCCGTAGATGGCGGCACCTTCTTCGGTTCCGCGAAGTCGGGCAAAAACACCCAGGTTGAGATTTTCATTGCCGACTTCCGTATAGACGCCATAGGTTCTGCCATCACTGGAGGGTGTGGGGTTGTAGACATCGGCGCGTAGTCCTGTAGCGACCCAGTTGGCGAAGTTGGTGACGGTAGTGTGAATACCGATGTTCCATCCGCTGGTTCCGGTTCCGGTTTTGCTGACTGATAGGGCGGAGAACTGGTTATTGCCCCCTTCTATGTACACTTCTTCGGAGCCAGTACCTGGTCCGCTGACGCTGAGTCGTGCCTGCGGATTGGTGACGCCAATACCAATTTGGCCAGTGGGAAGGATTCGCATTTGTTCTACGTTGTTGGTTCGGATGACCAGGGGCATGTTGTTGGTGGTTCCGAGGAAGTGGTTGGCGCTGATGGCGTTGCCTGTGAGTCGCCAGGCGTTCTGAAGGAGGAGAGCGGTGTCCAGCCAGGTGGGTGCTTGGCCGGGTCCCTGGCTCATGAGGACGTAGCCAGCCTGTCCGGGATCGCCGTTGGGTGCCAGTTCGTTTTTGAACCAGATGCCATTTTCTGCGAACAGGGTGTCATCAATACGGGTGGTTCCCCCTACGTGGAGCTGGGCTTGCGGAGAGGCGATGCGGATACCCACTTCGCCTGAGGGAAGGACGATGACATAGGGTGTAGCACTACCCTGTTGCTCTATGAGCAGGAGTGGGTTGATATAGCCCTGCGGTGCAGAGATGTGCAGTCGTGCGGTGGGGGTAGTGGTTCCGACGCCGACTTCCTGGGCGTGTGTCCAGGTGATTAAAGTGAGCAAACCAGCTGAGAATGCGACCGGGAGGAAGGAGTCTTTGACTGTCATGATGTGAGGATTTGTGCGTAGAATGAGGATGGAGAAAGCGGATAGTTTCAAGGTAAAGGTCAAAAAGGAAACAATTGGTGGAAAGTTTTGAGGGTTTTTTTTGTCCTGGTTTCGTTGGCTGGGCGGGGGTGTAAGGCGCTGGTGGGCAGGGAGTTGTGGAGGGTGGGCGTTTGCATGCAAACGCCCACCCTCCACAACTCCCTGCCCACCAG
>JALWYU010000036.1 GCA_026992635.1 Bacteroidota bacterium
GCAGAGCGCCGTCGGCGCTCTGCCCGCCACAACTCCCTGCACGACAGCCACTTACACCCAGCCCAAGCCAACCAAAATTTTTCCCTAACGAATCAACGTTACATCTCCTCGCAAAAACTGTCGTTGTCCTTTGCAGGTGTATTCCAGGTAGTAGACGTACACGTCGGAGCGCAGAAGTGCACCGGTTTGCTGGTGGGTGCCGTCCCACCCTATGGTAGTCTGGAAGGGGAAGCTTTTGGTGAAGCGCAGGTCTGAGGCAGAAAAGACGAGTTCACCCCATCGGGTGTAGATTTCCCAGCGGTCTATACGTGCGTCGGGCACGCGTGTGTATATGTAGAGGATATCGTTGATGCCGTCGCCGTTGGGTGTAAAGGCGTTGGGGATGAAGGGTTGTTCGTCGCAGGTGGCTTCTACTGTCAGGATGGTGGTGGTGTCAATCCAGTAGCATCCGCGTTCGTTCCATCCCTGGAGGATGAACTGGAATTGGGGTGCGCGTGCTTCTAAGGTAAAGGAGTCTGCCTGGTTGGAGACGTTGTTGGGCAGGTCGCCTGTCCACAGGAAGAAGGTAGCGTCGGTCAGGGCGTAGATGGTCAACTGAGCGCCCCAGAGTACGACGGTGTCCCCCGGATAGATCTGGACAGTGGGTCCCCAGTCCACCCATAGCCAGAAGGTATCCGTCCAGGAGCAACCCCAGGTGTTGGTGACAGTCACGCGGTAGAACTGGTCGGTGCCTCCATGGACTAAGGTGGTGCTCAGGCAGGTGTCGCACGTAACGGCGCTGGCAGGTTGCCACGTAACCTGGTAGGGACTGTTGTTGTCGCTGGGGTTGATGATAGCGAGTCCGTCGTCGTGCCAGCAAACGATGGTGTCGGGCAGGTCAAAGAGTGGTGAGGGTTTTCCTTCAAAAGTAGCGGTGTCCCGGGCGATGCATCCAAAGGAGTCTATCACTTCCACGAAGATGGTACCCTGGCTGGCGGTGGCGACCAGCTTGGGCGTAGCGCACGTATCGCAGAGTATGGTTCCACCCTGGACCCACCACGTATAAGTGAAGGGTGTATAGCCGTTGGTGAGGGCAGGGGATAGGAGGATGGTGTCGGCGTACTGGCACAGCCATGTATCGGGCAGGGCAATGCGGAATTCGGGCAAGACGGGAATCGTGAGGGTGTCGCGCCAGCGGCATCCTGTGGAATCCCCGTAGAACAGGATGACCTGGAAAGTATCAGCACCCCATACATGGGCATTGGGGCTATCTATGACCAGGCTTCCGTTGCCAGTTAGTGTGTAGCTGACGGAGTAGGGTGGGTAGCCACCCCATAAACTGTCAACTTGGATTGTTAAGGTGTCCTGGAGGTAGCATAATGGTGGTAAGGGCTCTACGGTGTGCTGAATGTTGACGTTGCTTACAAGGAGGTAGCTTGTATCGGTGAAGTTACATACTTCAGGGTAGTACAGAGTAATCCATAGAGTGTCACCTGTGCTCAGTGTGTCGGGCACCAGCCATTCTAAGGGACTTGCGCTATCGCCCGTCCACCATATGTAGGGGCCGGGCATAAGTGTGTCGGGGTAGAGGGTTAAGGTATCGCCGGCACAGGCAAACGTGGGCTGTAACCGTCGTGGTACTGTCATGGTAAAAGTTTGTTGAATAGCACCACATGCTCCGGAGCCCGCCACGTAATAAAGCGTGAGTGTGATGGTGTCGGCTGTGGCGGGAACATAGAAGTAGACGGTATCCCCCGAAGCAGTGTCGCCAGTTGTGTTGAACACCCACATGGGGCTATTGACGGAGATGGGACCTGCATTGTGTACGATGAACCAGAAGGCAACGGTATCGCCTGGACAAAGCGGTGTATCGTAGACGATTTCCACCCAGGGTTCTACGGCGGACCCTGCTAAGTACCCGTAGGAGTCCCAGCTGCCAAATCCGTAAATGGTTGTGATGGCGCCACTGTCGGCTTGCAGGACGTACGTACCACTGGCAATGTTAATCTGGGCATAGGACCAGGCCGGATTAGAAGGAACCGGAGCAAAGCTCCCCGAAATGTTGTTGCCATTGAGCCAGACGTTGTTCACGCCATTCGTGGGTACAACAATGTTCACATAATAGTTGTTGATGACGTTGAAGGGGAAGGCGTCAAAGATGATTCGGTTCAGGCGTTGTTCTAATGGTGGAATGATGATATAGAAAGGGTCGCCCGTAGTAAAGTCACAGTTACCGCTGACGGAGTACTGGGCGACGGATGCGGGCTGGCTGGTGGTAATCACTGTTGGAGTATTGATTGTTCCCTGCCAGTATTGTCCCTGGTTGAGGGTTGCTACCACGGCTCCGTTGACGGTTACCTGTGTGTTGTTGAAGTATGCCACAACTCGCACAATGTCAAAGTTCCGCGACATAAAGGGGACGACAACAAATTGCGTACCCCAGCTGCTGACGGGATGCATTTGTTCAAAGATGTGGTCGCAGCAGCAGGTGAAGGTACCCACGGAGGTACATATGCTGGTGCAACGTGCGCCGGCAAAGACTGCGATGGGTTTACAGGTAGTGGGCTGGGCATTGGTCACGCGAATGATGGTTCCGGTTAAGTCCTGCGAGCCAGGTGCTGTATACATGTAGACCTGTCCCTGGTTAAGCGTGATGTTAAAGGGCGGGGCAAAAGGAGGGTCAATCGTAACCTGCGTATTGTTGGCAATTCCCACGATGGCAATCTGGTTGGGATAGTTGTTGGATACCCAGGATTGGTCCGAGAAAGTCAGGACGACGTACTCAGTGCCCAGTGCTTCTACAGGCAGGACGACGGTGGCGTCAGAAGTATAAGGATAGAAGTGGAGTGCCCAGACGGCGATGGTGTCGCTGGCAGTAACGTGAATGGCTTTGCCCACTGCCGAATTGGGTACTGTGATGAGGACATTGCCCATCGCCGGTACTGTAAAGTTCTGCGTCCAGGCTAAAGCCGGGATACTGATGGTGCCCGTTGCCCCGTTGATGGAGCTGATGTACACACGTTTTTGGGCAGAGGTATTCTGATAGTTATCTAAGAATGTGAACCAGAAGTCGGTACCCAAAGTCATTTGCGCCCGAATAGTTGGAAGAATAGTAATAGTGCAGGCTACCAGCCATAAGCCTGACGGGATTCGGTACAGGACTTGGTGGAACCGCATGATTGCAGTATTTGCTTGCTGGGATTGGCAAGGAGCCTGTCCCGCTGCTTCCGTTCTTCTCAAGCAAGCTCCACCTGCTATTACTATAAGGTAAGGCACATTGACCAAATAACCAAATTTGTTGGGTAAAAATCCCGGGAAAAAGTTTGGTTGATTGTGGCGGAAGCGATGACACCACGCAGGGTAGTAGTCGGTGTCAAAATTTGATAAGTCTTGGACGAGTCATTGGTGATGTGGAAGTCCTTTGTCAGGCTATCATTAGCGATTTCTTACCGTGGATTTTGCCTTTCGGGAAGCAACGAAAGATTCTTTTTGCTCGCAGGAATTCGGCTGAAAGACAGCAATTTGTTTGCTCTCCCCCAAAAAATTTTTCAAGTCTCTTCTTCAGATTCTGGCGATTGCCTAACTTCACTTATACTCCCCCCAAAATGAAGATATCCATGCGTTTTGCACTGCGAATGGGAATAAAAGGGCTGGGTTTTGCTTTGTTGTTCAAGGTGGTTTACTGCCAGAATGTGGGGATTGGCACGACCAGTCCCCACCCCTCAGCATTGTTAGACCTGGCAGATACGACTGGTGGGTTTCTGCTCCCGCGGTTAACTACCGTCCAGCGCGACGCAATCGCCAATCCCGCAGTTTCTCTGCTGATTTTTAATGTGGACAGTCAATGCCTTGAAATGTGGAATGGACAGGGTTGGGAAACCGTATTCTGTTTTTGTACGGATGCGCCACCTGTCGTCCCCATTCAGGGTAACACGACAATCTGTATTCAGGATACGGGGTATTTGTGGGTGATACCTGTGGTTGGTGTTCGGTACCGGTGGCAAGTTTCTGGGGTGGGCTGGCAAATTGTAGCTGGGCAAGGCACGAATGTGGTTGGACTGATGCCCACGATTGACTCACCAGCACAAGTGTCGCTGATTGCTTCCAATGCATGTGGCTCAGTTATGATGGGACCAGTTGTCGTACAGGCAGATACTCCGCCAGGCGCTCCGCAAGGTCTCATCGCCTGGAATACAGGTTCGGGGTGGGTTCTTACCTGGCAATCGGTGCCGAATGCCACCTCATATCAGGTGGAAATCGCGTACGATGCCAATTTTACCCAGCTCGTTCCAGGTTTTCAGACTACGACAACCGATACCTTCTTTCAGGTTTCGGGGCTTTCCTGCGATTCGCAATATTACTGGCGTGTACGGGCGTTCACGTGTGCGGACGGTCCCTGGGCAGTGGACTCCTTTATCTACACATGTTGTGAGGGCACTTCTGTAACGAATTGTCTTGTAGCCTGGTGGAAAATGAATCAGACGAGTGGGAATCAGGTGCCTGACGCGTCGGGCAACAACTATCATGGGACAGCCAATGGCGGCTATAGCTGGGTCAATGGTCATATTTGCCAAGGACTTCAGATGAATGGTAATGCCTATGTGACAACCAATTTCAATCCGCAGGAGACTCAGCCCTTTACGGTGACAGCCTGGATTCGGATTGCAAGCGGGAGCGGTGAGAAGATGATTGTCGGCACATGTTCTTCTGCCTGGAATGGCTTCTGGTTTGAAGTGATTGGCACTTCGTTGCGATCTTATTTTAGCAATGGCAGTTGTGACAATACGACGGCAGTGGGTTTAAATGTTGGTGTATGGTATCATGTTGCACTGGTTTACACGGGTTCACAGGTGATTCATTACTTGAATGGTTCGCCGGTGGGAACCTATTCGTGTACTTCCACTTCGGATAGTGGTGCACCCCTTTACATTGGCGCAATTGGTCCGTACAGTACGACGAACTGGCTATTCAATGGCGTGATTGACGACCTTCGCTTCTATAATTGTGCGCTGACTTCTGCACAGATCCAGCAGATTTATCAGGGGCAGTAATTGGAATCAACAAAGTGAAGGGGGGGAAACATTGTGTACAAGCACACAGGGATGCAATCAGAAGTAGATTGCCCTTTGCAGATTTTGTGGTGTTTTCCACCAATTACCATCAACGTGAACCAGCATGATTTCAAAAAACAAGTCAACATACATAAACGTAGAATGGGTTGCTTCCAAACGCTTTGTCGTGACATTTATTGCTGTTTTTCTTTCAACTTTGGTTATGGTTTCGTTGCTATACTAATGTGCCATATCTGATTGCGAAGCCAGCAAAAATCTCCGCTGCCCTTCCTCTGTCTTTGTAAAAATCGGATTCTTCAACTGTGACGGCAGCCACTATCCAGACGTCTCGCGACGTCGCGGAGTATCTTTCGTCAACCTCTTTTTGTATCCAGTATACCTGAATGCCTTTCGTCCAGTCTTCTCCATCTTCAACGACAACAATGAATTCATGCGCTGCGTCTTCCCACACTTCATACAGGAAAAAGTTGTTTTCACCAAGATAATAGATTGCCAATGGTTTGACTTTCTCAATTAATTTTTTCACGAATTCTCTGGCGGGTTCTGGCAATACGCGCCAGTGCGCCTTTCTTTTTGCCTTGAGCATTTTATCGTATTTGGCACTGCACATGTTGACATAATACAAATTTTGTGCCAAGTTGTGATATCTTCTCCACTGTGCTCTGGACACCGCAACCTGTATGCCTTTTATTCTTCAAACTACTTTTACTTTCTGATGAGTGGGTGTGTGTCTCCATTAACCGACAAAAGATGTCTTTTGACAACGGAAAACGTTTTACTTTCCCCCAAAAGGTGCCCATATGAACGGACAGGGAACTCCCCGGAAGCACACGCGTCCAATCTGGGTCAAAAGAACCGTTGAACAACTGCGCCAGATCTACAAAGGCTGCGTGCAGGCAAAGTTTGTCAATGGCGTCTGGCAAGCACGACTGGTCTGGAGTGAATGGGACAAAGAAAAGAAGAAACCGGTCAAGAAAGAGAGGTATTTGGGTGTCATTAAAGAGGCTGGATTTGTGCCAAGACACAGGAAGTACACCCGCAGGAAAAAGAAGGGGGAAGAAGATTAGAATTGGGGTATGCGGGCTGGGAGAATGAGCCCAGTTACGTGTGGGGAGCGGACCGGATTGGTAGGGAAGCGTTGAAAGGCGTGTGGGCACAGATAGAACGGTTGTTTGACGAGTGGGAAGCCAATGTATTGAAGGCATTGAGTTTGACCTGGGGTGTGTGGGGCGTGTTGCCCATGAAGAGCACGTACCGGTTCTGGAACCGGTTGTGGAGTCAGCGAGAGGTGAATGCCACGTTGCAACCGCCAACAATCAGTGAGGTGCTGGAGTATGTGGGCAGGCGTCCGTATGCTC
>JALWYU010000037.1 GCA_026992635.1 Bacteroidota bacterium
GCTGGCTCTGGCAACTCGGCATACCCATACGCTTCCACGTCAATACCAATACCCATGGCGAAGAGCGACCCTTTGTGGTTACGGGCGAGTACGAAGAAGTGCTCCCCATGAACCTGTACCCTCAGCACCTGCTAAAAGCAATCATTGTCAAAGATCTGGAAGCCATGGAAAATCTGGGCATACGTGAAGTCATTGAAGAAGACTTAGCCCTGTGTGAATTCGTGTGTACCAGCAAAGTTCCTGTTCAGAAGATTTTGCGCGAGGGCATTGAATATTTCCGGCAGGAGATGGAATGAACGGAAACCAGGAAAGTCCTTTCAACCAGCAAGTACGAGAAAAACCGATAAGCCATGGATGCACCTCGTCGCCCATGGATCCACCGGGTTGTCAACCGACTCACACGACCCCTATGGAATATGCTCCAGCGCGTGAAGAAACCCTTTTTACCAGGGGGTCGCCTCCACCGACTCTATCCCCTCTATGAGGCAATAGAAACTTTCCTGTTTCAGCCACCGTTGACAACGCCCCGCTCGGGGGGCGTCCACATTCGCGCAGGCAATGACCTGAAACGCCTGATGATCACCGTGGTCATTGCATTGATTCCGCCCACATTATTTGGCATCTGGAATATTGGGCATCAGTTTTATGTTGCGCAGGGTCAGTGGGTAGGGCTCACCGAAGGGTTCCTGCCCAAAGTCCTGAAAGGGTTAGAAGTGTTTTTGCCAATGCTGATTGTGAGTTATGCGGTGGGCGGCACCATAGAAGTTCTGTTTGCTATAATTCGGCGGCATCCCGTCAGTGAGGGGTTCTTAGTTACGGGCTTGCTGATTCCGCTAATTATGCCACCCACAATCCCTTTATGGATTCTGGCAATTGCCACAGCATTTGCCGTGATCTTCGGAAAGGAGATTTTTGGAGGCACGGGCATGAACGTGGTGAACACAGCCCTGTTAGCCCGGGCTTTTGTATTCTTTGCCTATCCGACGGTCATCAGCGGGGATGCCGTGTGGGTAGTCCCCCCTGTAGACGGGTTCACCAAAGCCACACCCCTCGCTGCAGCAGTCATTAGCGGGGCAGACGCACTTTCCGGCAGAGAATATGCCCCTTATGGGTTCAGCGATTTGTTCTGGGGATGGATTCCCGGATCCATTGGCGAGACCTGCAAACCTGCAATTCTGCTGGGGGCGCTTCTGCTCTTAGCAACGGGTGTGGCGTCCTGGCGGATTATGCTGGGTATGTTACTGGGTGGGGCATTCATGGCATGGCTGTTCAATATAGTGGGCGGCACACCTCTGATGCAGGTTCCCTGGACGTACCACTTAGTGATGGGTGGGTTTTTGTTTGGTCTGGTGTATATGGCGACGGATCCCGTAACAGCAGCCACCACCAACCCAGGGAAATGGATTTATGGATTTCTTGCCGGGGCATTTGCCATGATTATTCGCGTGGTGAATCCGGCTTATCCGGAAGGTGTGATGCTGGCAATCCTGCTAATGAACGTGACAGCACCTTTGATTGATTACCTGGTGTTACGGTTTTACGTTCGCCGACGCTTAACTTACGGATAAAGGGGCTGGGTTCGGATGCCTTCAAATCTGGTTGTGCCATGGCACGGTGGAATGTGAACAGTACCTCGTACACGATTGTGTACTCGCTGATTCTGGCGGTTGTGGTCAGCGTTGTTCTGGCGCTGGTCGCCGCCGTGTTACATCCTTACCAGGAGCGAAACCAGAAGCTGGAAAAAATGAACTACATATTGCATGCACTGGGTGTCTATCTAGACGATCCCGATTCCGTAGAAGCCTTCTACCAGCGTACGATTTATGAGGTGGTAGGTCGCCCTTCCGGAGAAATTGAGGAAGGGGGCAGGGGTCCCGGTCCTGCATTTGCTGTTTCTATAGCCCAGGAGTATAAGGTTGCCCCCGAGGAACGGCGCCTTCCGGTCTTTATTTACCTGGGTGAGTCCGAACCCGTATTTGTACTGCCTATGTGGGGTACAGGCTTGTGGGGACCCATCTGGGGATATGTTGCGCTTCGTGCAGATTTGAAGACGATTCGGGGTGTGGTCTTTGACCATAAGAGCGAGACGCCAGGCTTGGGCGCGGAAATCGCCACCCTACAATTCCAGAAACAATTTGAAGGAAAGGCAGCGTATGATGAAGAGGGCAATGTCCTGATTCGCGTGGTAAAACCCACGCTGGTCCAGCAAGAAACCGATATTGAAGGGCTGTCAGGGGCGACCATGACCACCAAAGGGCTGGATGAAATGCTGCGCGAGTGGTTAGCCCTCTACCGCCCTCTACTGGAAAAGTTGAAGAAGGAGCAGCCCTGGCAAACTGCTTCAGATGTCGCACAGCATGTCAAAGCACCCATTCCACCCATTCTCGTTGATAAGAGGGAATCAATTTAAGGACTGAAAACGTTTTCAGAGAAAAATCCGGGTGTCATGGGTGAGGTTGCTGCCGCTCCCCGAAAAAAAGTTTCTTTCCGTCAGTACCTGACCCATTTGACGGAGCCCGTCCAGCGCATGAACCCCATTACAGTACAGATCCTGGGGATCTGCTCTGCGCTGGCGGTTACGGTCAAGCTCAAGCCTGCTTTATTTATGGCGGGCGCCGTCCTGTTCGTCCTGGTCTTTTCCAATTTCCTTATCTCTCTGTTGCGCAACACGATTCCGCACCGGATCCGGATGATCGTAGAACTGGTGGTGATTTCGTTTTTTGTGATTTTGGTAGACGAAGTGCTGAGGGCATTCGCCTACGATGTCAGCAAGCAACTCTCCGTATTCGTTGGTCTGATCATTACGAATTGCATCATTATGGGTCGGCTGGAAGCCTTTGCAATGGGGAATAAACCGCTACCCTCTATTCTGGATGGGATTGGCAATGCTCTGGGCTATGGCATCATTCTGATTATGATTGCCGTCGTTCGGGAGCTGCTGGGTTCGGGTACGCTCTTAGGCTGGCAGGTTATTCCTGCCTCCTGGTATGAGCTGGGTTACATCAATAATGGACTGATGGTTCTGCCCCCATCGGCTTTGCTTGTACTGGGTACTATCGTCTGGTTACACCGTGCCTGGAATAAGCAACTCATTGACGTGTCTTAAGGTGTTGAGCAGGGTCTAATCAATAAAACCACCTGCCATGGAATGGCTGAACATAGTCATTCGCACAACCTTTTTAGAGAATATGGTTTTGGCGTATTTTCTGGGCATGTGTTCCTATCTGGCGATTTCACGCCAGATCTCAGCGGCATTTGGCTTAGGACTGGCAGTGATCTTCGTGGAGACGCTGACAGTACCCCTAAACTGGGTGCTGAAGAAGTATTTTCTGGATCCGGGTGCACTTGCCTGGTTGCATCCTGCCTTTGCCCAGGTAGATGTGAGTTTCCTGACGTTCTTAGTCTATATTGCAACAATTGCTTCGGCGGTGCAGCTGGTGGAGATGGTAGTTGAGCGGTTTTTCCCAGCCCTGTACAATGCACTGGGGATTTTCCTGCCGTTGATTACGGTCAATTGTGCGATTTTGGGTGCCAGCCTCTTCATGAATGAACGTGATTACACGTTTGGCGAGTCGGTCGCGTTTGGTTTTGGTGCGGGCTTGGGCTTTTTCTTAGCCATTGTTTTGCTGGCGAGCATTCGGTACAAGATCCGGTATTCGCATGTGGTGGCACCACTCCGTGGGTTGGGGATCGCCTTCATTTTAACGGCTTTGCTGGGTATCGCTTTCCTGAGTTTTGCAGGCATCCAGCTGTAATGTTTTAAATCGGGTTGGAGGATGGACGCCCTGGTCATTGCCGGTGCTTTGTTTACCTTCATTGTGGTGGTTGTGGGGTTGTCCCTGCTGTTGATGTACGCCAAGAGTAAGCTGGTTCCCTCGGGCAAGGTCAAAGTGATTGTGAACGACGAGCGGACTTTAGAAGTTACGCCGGGCACTTCCCTGCTGGACGTACTGGTTTCGCATGGGATTATGTTGCCATCGGCGTGTGGTGGCGGTGGTACGTGCGGTCAATGCCGGTGTCAGGTTCTGGAAGGTGGCGGGTCAGTCCTCCCCACTGAGCTCAACCACCTGACAAGAAAGGAGATTCGCGAGCACTGGCGCTTAGCCTGCCAGGTCAAGGTCCGCGAGGATCTGCGCATTCAAGTACCACCTGAAGTCTTTGGCATCAAAGTCTGGGAATGCACGGTAGAAGCCAATGAAAACGTCGCCACCTACATCAAAGAATTGCGTTTGCGTCTGCCCGAAGGACAAAAACTCAACTTTGAGCCTGGCGGTTATATCCAGCTGTATGCTCCACCCTTTCACATTCGCTATGACCGGGATATCAAGCCCAACGTCCAGGAGCCTTATCGGTCATGGTGGGATAAAGAAGCGCCCGGAATCTGGTCCTTAGAAGTCACCAACGATGAAGAAATCTATCGGGCATACTCTATGGCGAATTACCCGGCGGAAGGCGATAACCTCATTATGCTGAATGTCCGAATTGCCCTTCCACCATGGGACAGAAAGAACAACCGGTTTATGGATGTGCCCCCTGGAAAGGTCTCTTCGTACATTTTTTCGTTGCGTCCCGGTGATAAGGTCAAGGTTTCCGGTCCTTATGGTGAGTTTTTTATCAAGCCTACGGACCGCGAGATGATTTATATTGGTGGGGGTGCAGGGATGGCGCCTCTTCGCTCCCACATCATGCATCTGTTCCGAACATTGAAGACGAAACGGAAGGTCTCCTACTGGTATGGGGCACGCTCCAAAAAAGAAATTTTCTACGAAGAGGATTTTCGCCAGCTGGAACGGGAGTTTGAGAATTTCCGGTTTGTCATCGCTCTTTCCGAGCCCAAGCCTGAAGACAACTGGGATGGTCCCACGGGCTTTATCCACCAGGTCCTCTACGATATGTATCTGAAAGACCATCCTGAGCCCGAAGAATGCGAATACTACATTTGCGGACCGCCACCTATGCTCCGCGCCGTTTTGAATATGCTGGATGAGCTGGGTGTTCCACCCGAGCACATTGCCTACGATGATTTTGGTGGCTGATGATTGGTATGGTTGACTATTGCGACCTCAGGAAATACACTGCACACTAATAGTGCGTGCACGTTGGAATAGAGGTATCTCTGGTGCGAAATGCATCTATAGACTGCCTGCGCATCTCCGTCTCAACGATGCAGGCTGTCAATAGTACAGATTTCCTGTTCATTACGGGCTTACCTGGCAGTGGTAAGACCACCTTAGCCACAGCCATCGCACGCTTCCTCCAGAGTTGCCAGGTACCCACAATCGGATTCGTAACCGAAGAACAACGCGCTGGTGGACGACGCTACGGCTTTCAGTTACGTCTTCTGCCCTGGGGCGACCCCTTCCCATTTGCACGAAAAGGAGGCGCACCCACACCCTATCAACATGCTGGATACTTTTTAGAACGAGATGTCCTGGTGGCAGCAATTCACAAAGTGCAGCAGCACTTATCGCGGTCCGTCTGGCTCATTGTTGACGAGATTGGTCCAATGGAGTGGAAATTCTATGAGTTTCGGACCTGGATAGCAGAGCTGCTGGAATGCAAAAATTGCTGCTATGCAGCCATTTTCACAATTGCTTATCGCTTTTGTATGCGCCATCCCCTTTTTCGGCAATGGTCGCCCCAGACAGTGGTAACAATTCAAAAAGAGCAACGGGCAACTGCCTGGAAAACTGTACTTAGATGGTGTTGCCAGAAACTACAAGCCTATGTCAAACACCAATCTCCAAAACTCTGAAAGACAAAAACAATGAGCAAAAAAGGGGCTGATCAGGAATGGGTTCGTGCCTGGCATACCCTATGGCAATGGTTTGGAACACCCCACTATTGCAGTTATCCCGAATTAATGCATCGGCAAAGTTCCGAATCGGTATTCCAGGATCCTTACTATGCAATTTATGTGGGACGCGACAGAAAAGTCCAGGTCATCTTCCTCTTTCGCATGGAAAGCAAACCCTACGAAGATACACAAATTGCCGAAATGATCCGCGCCACCGGTACCTCCCGCGTTTTGTACATATTCTGGCGGCCAGAACAACCTGTACCACTTATTCATCTGCTTCGGACATCCCGTTTTGAAATCGTGCGTCCATGGCTGGTCATATTCAGTGGGGTCTCCCCGCGCGAAACCGGCATTCACTTCTCCCTCAAACCCTATGTACCATTTGGTGTACGCACTTACCAGGCATACTTCTTAGTATTGCCCTGCGTGACAACCCTTGTTCGTCAACCCCAAACGCTGTCCCAAGCGCTCAAAGCGATTTCTGGCGTCTGCCAACGGCTCTTCCCCACCTCATCAGTCAAACCCAGACAATAAACCCGCACCCATGCATCATGCACAGCAAGTCTGGGGACTTGCCACCCGTAATCCCCATAAAATCCGGGAAATCAAAGGAATTCTCCAGCAATGGCACTCCGTACACATATGCACCTGGGAAGAAGTCGCCTATACCCACCCAGCGGACACACACCTGATCCTGATTCTGCCTCCAAAAACACTACAACTGCACGAACCCTACGCTACCTACCACGAAAACAGCCTTGCCAAAGCTTGCGCCTTCCACCAATGGATACTCACGCAAGACTCGCCCCCTATACCAATCCTTGCCGAAGACTCAGGCTTAGAAGTAGACGCCCTGCACGGCTTACCGGGTCCCTACTCGGCAGTTTGGGGACACCCCAGCTGGACTGCACAGCAGCGTATCCTATTCCTCTTAGACTGCCTGAAAGGACAAAACCTTCGTACTGCCCGCTTCCGAACTGTGCTCACCGCCCTTTTCACACCCAACGAATACCTGTTCTTTGAAGGAATCCTGCCGGGACACATCTGCAAAAGTCCCCGGGGAACACAGGGTTTTGGCTACGACCCGATCTTCATCCCCACCGGCAAACAACAAACACTGGCAGAACTCCCCGAAAAAACCAAAAACCAGATCAGCCACCGCGCCCAAGCCCTGTACAGCTGGATGGAATGGCTGGGATGGGTTAAGTAGGGGAGGGGATTTGAAGTTTTTTTGGTTCTGGGTTTGCGGGCGCCTGGGAGTCAGGGAGTTAGGTGGGGTGCGCACATGTGCGCACCCCACCTAACTCCCTGACTCCCAGGCGCCCGCAAACCCAGAACCCAAACCCAACCCTCTCCTCCAACCATGATTCCCCTCATACCGCACAGCGAGTTCTTCTTCTGGCCCTCACGATTGTATCCCTGGTTGGATTGGCTTTATCGTCGCCTCCCTTATTTCGCCCGAACAGCCACTGCCTACAAGCCCGGGTTAGCCCGAATCCGTCAACTTCTTACTGCTTTGGGGAATCCCCATCGCCACTTCCCTGCCGTTCACATTGCAGGCACGAATGGAAAGGGGTTTGTCGCGCATACTTTGGCTGCGGTTTTACATCGTTGTGGGTTGACAGTGGGGTTGTTAACTTCTCCGCATTTGCTGACGGTTCGTGAGCGGATTCGCGTGGCGTTTCAGATGGCGCCACCTGAGTTTTTTGAAGAGGTGTTTCCGACGGTCCAGCGCATTGCTCGCCAGACCGATGCTTCTTATTTTGAAGTGCTTACTGCTTTGGCGTTCCTGTACTTTGCTGAGTTGCGGGTGGATGTCGCCGTCGTGGAAGTCGGTATGGGCGGACGACTGGACGCCACCAACGTCCTCCAGCAACCCCTGCTCACTGCCATCACTTCAATTCATTATGATCATCAGGCGTTCCTCGGAAAAACCCTCAGACAAATTGCTCGTGAAAAAGCGGGGATTATCAAAAGGGGCGTACCTGTTGTGTTGCCACCTCCCTCTGCCATGCACTGGCAACCGCGGACCGTCATTACCAGGATTGCCCATCAGCGTACCGCACCGCTCATCGTGGCGAAGCCTTTACACGGACAGATATGCTTTCCAGTTTCACGGCACTGGGGACTTTTTCGGCTGACCGTCCATCGGAATGATAATGCCGGACAGACAGAGGTCTGGCACGTTGAAGCCCCACCTCATACCGGCACGTTGTCCAATCTGGCGATTGTCCAAAGCATGCTTGCTTACTTAGCGAAGCGGTTATCCATTTCAATGCCTGACGCCGCCTGGCACGCCTCCTTGCGTAATTTATGGTGTTCGGGATACTGGGGACGATGGCAGTTTCTTCCGTGGCGTGGCTATCGTTTCCTGCTGGATGGCGCACACAACCCACAGGCATGGCAACGACTCATAGAAAGCCTCCGCCCCCTACTGCCCAAAGTGCGAACCTGCCATGTCCTTCTTGGTATCAGTCGCGACAAATCACTCCCCTCCAATCTCTTAGAAGAGTTACGGCGCTGGAAAGCTCGCATCTATCCTGTTGAAGCGCGCGTCCCACGTCGCCTGCCTGCTAAGCAACTTGCCCAGCGCCTGAAAGCCCGAAACTGGCAACCCGAACCCACACCTCCTACCGTTGACCAGGCAATCCCTCATGTATTGGCTCAGGCAACTGAACAGGACCTGATTGTCGTAACAGGCAGCTTGTTTCTCGTGGGCGATGCCCTCACCTGGTTCCTGCTGCAAGAAGGAGATAGTAAAATGCCTCCCACTTTACGAGTCAAACCGACGAAACCGCCAGACCAACCATCCTATTAACACGCCACCCACCACCAAACCCACAGATAAAACGAACGCTGCAAGCCAGAAAATCCGCCACTTGTCGCTTTCCTGACCCAGACCACATACCGGACATAACCACAAGCCCGAACCCAAACCCATTATTCCCCTCAGACCCACCACAACCCAATTCCATCCTATCATGACAAGAACACTTTTTTCAACTGAAGAAAACAAGAAAATACAGGGGCAACCACACAAGCACCACAAAAAACCAGAAAATCGTACTGGCTTCAGTAACGGGCTGCCATAGAGATGTCCGCCTCCACACCCAAAACCCGACAAAATACCAGAGCAGCCCAGCCACAACGTGCAATGCATGGCATCCCACTATCACATAAAAGATTGACGCATAGACACTAACCGTTAACGTTAAACCATGTTGAATAAGCCGTACCCATTCTATCCCCTGCAAAATAACAAATAAAAGACCCCCTGCCAAAGTCAACCAGCCCCAGTGAACAGCGGGACGCCTGCGAAACAACCAGTTGAATACTCCACTTGCCAGCAAAAACAACGTATTCATCAACGTAATTTCCAGAGGATAACGTGGCAAATCCGAAGGCGGCCACTCCAGAAATCGGTCCCGAACAACCACAAAAACACTGGATAAGCCTGCAAACAACATAATCTCAGATAAAATAAAAAGAACCGTACCAACCTGTGCCCTGTATATCCGATGGCGCCGTTCTAAGGGACCTGCCTGCCCACCACCACCACCACCACTACCTCTGCCACCATTCTGTCCCACTCCACGATGATTACCATTCAACGAAACAGACATCTGCACAAACCGCCGCAAACCCAGTTCCGCTCCAGAAGAAGACATGCCTTCTACCACTTTCCGTCCACAACCTGAATGTACGCCCAGATCAGCAACCCCAAAAATCCCGCTTACTTACTAATGATGTACACCACCACTTACCCCTGCAAACGTAAGAATATGCGTCCACAAATCTCGCAGGACCAAATAAATGTCCGGACCCACACCAATTAACACAAGAACAAAAATCGCCAGTGGCAAATACAGCCACATACGAATCCAGATGCGCTCATATTTTAAGTGCATGTAATAGGCAAGAATAAAGGTTGCTTTAATCGTGGAAAATGCCAGAATCGCTACCGTAACCGGTGTATGTCCAAACACGTCCATTAACAACTGAGACACCGCAACACTTAAACCAGTAAATGCCAGCAACAAAATGTAAATCCACACATAAAGGCGAACGCCTGCTACCCCCTCAGCATGACCACCACCGCCCTTTGCTGACCCTCCTGCCATGGACTTCCCGTTTTTTTAAGCCTTGAATTCCGTCATGTTAAGTAGAACATGGGGAAAATGTACAGCCAAACCACATCCACAAAGTGCCAGTACAACGCCGCATTCTCTACCGCATACTTGCTGGGCTTCTTGCGGATATAAAACAAAACACCTAAGATAATCAACGAGCCCGCAAGAACGTGTAACCCATGAATCCCCGTAATCCCATAGTAAAACATCCAGAACGCATTCGTATTCGGTAAAAACCCATGCATGATTTCCCGGGAATATTCAAACACCTTAATCCCCAAAAACGTAAAACCACATAGCATCGTCAAAACCAGATATAAACGCGCCAGTGCCCACCGACTCGCAAACGCATAATGATGTGCAAGTACCGCCGTCAAACTCCCCGTCAACAACACGAGCGTATTGATCGTGGAAATTACCACATTCGTATAACTGGACGCCTCATTCCACCCCGGATAAGTCAATCGGAAAAAAATAGACGCTCCTATTAACGTCAGCAAAATAATGATTTCACCTGCAAGAAACAACCAGAACGCTAACCGCGCAACCGGTGCCCCTCGCCATTCATACTGTTCCTCCGGAAGCGTACCGGCAATCGGTGGATAAGAAGACGCTCCTGCTGCCGACGTTGACGACACCATGACGCCCGACCCTTCCTGCTGCATGACGCGTGGTTTTCCTCCCCGCTTCACTACACACTATGAGGTGGCTTTCTCTACTTCCGATTCAGACTGCTCACCCTTCCCACCCAGATGATGCGCAACTTCTTCGGGTAACTTCTGAAGACGGTACAACTTACCCTGAGGTAGAAAGTCTATGCCTTGCTTCGCCAGCTCACCATTCACCGCATATTCATACGGACCATGTTCCACAACAGGTTGCGTATCTCCCCAGTTCAAATGAGGTGGCGGACTGGGCGCCAACCACTCCAGAGTCGTGGCTCTCCACGGATTGGGATCCGTAACCTGCTCACCCGCAAAAATACTCCGAATGAAGACAAATGCAAAAACAATCTGAACGGCAAACAGCAAAATCGTGGAAATCGTCATTAATTGATGCACCCATTGAAACTCTTCCAGATAATTGTACGCAAGAATATCGGCATACCGACGAGGATGACCTGCCATCCCCAAGAAAAACGCCGGAAACGCAAACCCATTATAGAAAATCAACGTGAGAATCGCATGCCACTTCCCAAAACGCTCAGGCAACTTCCGACCAAAAAACTTGGGAAACCAGTAATAAATCCCTGCTATAGAGCTCAAAATAACGATCGTGAACACCGTATAGTGGAAATGCGCAACCACATAGTAGGTGTCATGAAAGTAAATATCTGAGGTTAAGGCGCCTAAGGGCAAACCCGTCAACCCACCAATGATAAACATTGCATACGCACCCAGCGCCCAGATCATCGGAGCAGAAAACCGAATGGACCCCCCAGCCAAAGTGATTCCAAAATAAATAAGCATCAAACTAAAAGGCACAGAAATAATCACAGTCAAAATAGAAAACCCAATCGCAGAATAAGGATTAATGCCAGCTACAAACTGATGGTGCGCCCACACCAGAAAACTCAATATCCCCGCAATAATCCCTGCCCACACCAGCGTCCTGTAACCAAACAGAGGACGACGCGCCTGCGAAGTGAAAATCTCCGCCAAAATCCCCAACGCCGGAAACAAAATCACATACACCTCCGGATGACCAAAAAACCAGAACAAATGCTGAAAAAGGACTGGCGAACCCGCCTGCTCAGCCGTAACCCGGAAAAAGTGCGTGCCCAGCAAAATATCCATCAACAGCAAAAACACCGCCGCAATCAATGGCGTAACCGACAGCATAAACAAAAACGCCGCCAAAATCTGCATCCACACGAAATACGGCAACCGGAAAAAGGTCAGACCCTTCACGCGCATCGTAAAGACCGTCGCCACATAATTAATACCCCCCATCAGCATAGAGGCAAACTCCAGCGCTAAGGCAAGCAACAGCAAGATCGTACCTGGCTCTGCACCCATGTAAAGATCCGGTATTGCCGACAATGGCGGGTACAACGTCCATCCACCACTGAACCCACCGCCCGGCACCAGCAGCGAAGCAACCAACAACACCACAGACAAAAAGAATGTCCAGTACGAAAGCATGTTCAAAACAGGAAACGCCATATCCCGCGCACCAATCATCAGCGGAATTAACAAATTGCCAAACCCACCTAAGAGAATCGGCATCGCCACCCAGAAAAACATGATTGAACCATGATAGGTCACAAACATCAAATACTGTTTATCGGTCAGCGTACCAGGATTTGCCAGGTTCCATCGGAAAATCAAAGCAAAAGCCCCTCCAATCAATGCCATAAACAAACCCGTTAGTAGATATTGCTTGCCAATTACTTTATGGTCCGTAGAAAAAATGTACTTGCGCCAAAAGCTGAGTTCATGCGCATGGGCTGATGAAGCCGCCGACATGGCTCAAGGATTTACAAGCTTCAATTGGCGGACAACTCCTGAACCGAAACTGAACCACTATGCGACAAGGAAGAAGAAAAAGACTTTTGCCGATGCTCCCCTCCCCCAAACGCATGCAACGTGCCAGATACTATCCCTGGCACACCATTACTGCGTCGGGCAACCCAGGCTTCCCACTCCTCCTGAGAAACCACACGAAGCACAGCCCGCATATCATAATGCTTATCCCCACAAAGCTCTGCACATGCAATTTCGTACGTCCCTGGCTCAGTGGTTTTAAACCACACCCGCGTGCGCTGACCAGGTATCGCATCGTACTTCACACGAAACTCAGGAATGAAAAAGGAGTGCAACACATCCTTTGCCGTCAAATCCACAACCACATAACTGTTCTCAGGTACGATCATGATGTTGCCCGTCGTATAGTCATCCGTCGTGCCAAACGTCTGATCTGCCCCCGGATAAATAAACGCCCAAAAAAACTGCCTGCCCACAACCTGAACGCGCACAAACCCTGCACCCTCCTCCTGCGCCTTCCGCAACAAATACTGATCGTCCGCGTCAATCATGATTTCATGCCACGCATAAAGATTAAACGAGAGGAGCGTGAGGTCAAACAGCAACACGGCAATATCCAGATAGACAATCCGGCGCAACCAGACAGGCGCTTCACGCAGGGCAAAAGGTTGACGCGTCCGCCGATAGCGAATTAAAGCGTAGATGAAAATAATGAAGGAAAGCACACCAACAACAATAATCCCTATCGTAACAATATCAATCGCTGTATCTACAAGCCACCCGACTTCTGAGCCTTCCGCCAGATCAGGTCGCATCCTTCCTGTATTTCCCTCCTCCCTGTTAAGGATAAACGTTTAAGGACCGCAAACAAGTTCCAGGAAATTTTGTACGCCGAACATGTTCTTTTACTCCTGATTCTGGGCAAGTTGCTTTTTCTCCTGCCCCTGTCGCTGAAGGTAACGAATATAACTGACCAAGCTCCAAATCTGATCATCAGTGAGTTCTGCCCATGTTTGTGGATTCATCGTCGTGCCACCAATCCCCTTCCGAATCGTCCGAAACACATCTACGGGATCGGGCAGGCGCAATGGCTCATGCAGGAAATCCCGTGCCGTCACCATTAATACAGAATCCGTACCAGGATAATACCACTGAAGTGGCTGGGCAATTGGCGGACGACCCGACTCCGGATCCCCATGACACGTCACACACTTTTGCTGAAATAGCGCTCTGCCTTCTTCAATCCGATGTGTGGCATCCAAGTCCGACGGCACACGCACCGAAGGTGGAGACGGCGACTGAAACGTCTTCCAGCCAGGATGCAACGACTTGATGTACGCAACCAGCGCATCCAGGTCTTCCTCCGATAAACCTTCAAAGCCCGGCATGGGCGTACCTCGCAACCCCTCCCGAATCACATGCTTCAGATCCTCGTCCGAGGCAAACTCGCCACCCCACCCCTGCCACGTATACTTGAACACCACTTTGCCCGCCGTGTGCGTCTGACCCGTAAAATCCCGGGCTAAAATCGGCTCACCCACCTGCGTACGCAATCCTTCGGGCGTCACTGGCAAACCATTGGCTTGCCGACCATGACACGTCATGCACATCGCTATGTACAGCTGCCGACCACGCTCAACCAGATCCGCCGATTGCCCACCACTGGCGCGAACACGCTTCCCCACAAGCACGACATCCCCCTCAGGATAAGAAGGACGCTTGAGCAACGCACCCACAATAATCAGGACGACAACAACCAGAGCTCCCAAGGAAAGCAACCACCACGTACGCATGCTCCCCATTGATTTTCCTCAAAGACCTGAACAAAACGCTTGCCTGAACCGCCTAACTGACCACGCCAACAAGCCCAGGGCATCGGAAACCACTCCCTCCTTGCCCAAACTCCTCATCATGATTGCAAAGACAGGTCTTTTTCACGGAAAAGGTAGGTGGCAGGAACAAAACAAAAATCTGATACAGGCCGGTTTCCCCAATTGCACATCCTCCCTATCTTGGGACGCAACCCTTCCTGCCCGCCTTTGCTTTTTCTACATTGAGTAAGTTATTCCGTGTAAGGCAGTGTTCAATCCCCAAACGAACCTGCAAAACTCCAAATCACAGGTCCATGCCTTTGTTTGCCGACCGGTACCTGCCCCCCTTTGTCCAGTCCTATCTTAAGGAGCGGGCAACGCCTGAAGACCCACTCCTCGCTAAAGTCGCCCAATGGACACACGAAAACACCGACCTGCCCATCATGCTGACCGGACACCCCTATGGGATATTGCTGGAAATCCTGTGCCGGGCTGTCCGTCCACAGGTCGCCTTAGAAATCGGGGCATTCACCGGATACAGCACTATCGTCCTCGCACGCGCACTACCCCCTGAGGGACGCCTGATTACCTTTGAAAAAAACCAGGCACTTAAAGAAGTGCTCACGCGTCATTTGACAGAAGCGGGCGTCGCACACAAAGTCCTGGTCTTCTGGGAAGAAGCCGAACGAATCCTGCCCGAACTCCCATATCACTATGATTTTGTCTTCCTGGATAGCACCAAACAACAGTACCGGCAGGATATTGAATTGCTCATACCCAGGCTGAACCCCGGCGCACTCCTCGTCATTGACAATACACTGTGGGAAGGCAGCGTCTTTCACTCCGAAGAGCGAGAACGAGAGCCCGTCGCCGCCTCCATAGACGACCTGAACCAGTGGCTGGCTACCCACCCCGATTTCCGTACAGTCATCCTGCCATTTCGCGACGGCGTAACCTTAGCCCTTTACTTACCCCGGCAAAGCGCAAACACTCAATGAAAGCCCTGCGGGTTTTCGGAAAGTGGTGGCTCTCTCTAATCGGGCTTTCTACAATAGCAATCTTTTCCACCCTGATGAATGCCTATGCCCAGTCCGACTCCATTGTCCGTGCCTACATTCAACGGTGGGCACCCCTCGCAATGCAAGAAATGCGCCGCACCGGTATTCCTGCCAGCATCAAGCTGGCACAGGCAATCCTGGAGTCGGCAGCCGGTACCTCCTGGCTGGCACGAACCGCCAATAACCACTTTGGAATCAAATGCCATGGCTGGCCCGGACCCGGCGTCTACAAAGACGACGACAAACCCAATGAATGCTTCCGAAAATACCCCAGTGCCGACTCATCATTTCGCGACCACAGCCATTTTCTCCGAACCCGCAAACGTTACGCTTTTTTGTTCAACTACTCGCCATTGGACTATAAAAAGTGGGCATATGGCTTGAAACAAGCAGGATATGCCACCAATCCCCACTACCCCCAAAAACTCATCACCATCATTGAACGATACAATCTGGCACGATGGGATACCTTAGCCCTGATGGGACACGACACACTGTTCGTTCGCCACCAGCATAAACCTCCAGAACAGCAAGACAAACCAGGGAGCAAGCTCACTCATCCACAACCCGAACAGTGCTGGCAGGACACATCCATTAATGCGGTCCGCGCCATAGTACTGCACTGCCCTGTTCCCCTGAGAGAAATTGCCGAGCGCAAACGCATTCCCCTGTCTCGCCTGCAAAAATGGAACGACCATCTACCCGAAGCAACCCTCTGGCAAATCGGCATCGTGTACCTTCAACCCAAGCGGAAACGATCGCTCACACACCAGTTTTATGTAACTCGGGGCGGCGAAACCCCCGCTGAGGTGGCGCAGCGCTTTGGCATTCGGCTCAATGCACTGGCTCACCTCAACGGATGGACAACATTGCCGAAACGCCTTCACGCTACCGACACCGTCTGCCTGCGCCCAGCATGTGCACGCCGCCGCCTAAGCCTGAACACCCCCACCACCCCACGCCAACCCCCTGAGTACGCACCCTTAGAGCCCGACTGGGCGTACCTTTCGCGCGTCCCCTGTCAATTTATTGAACATCGTGTCCATACTGGCGAAACACTGACAGGGATTGCCCAACACTATCGGATTCCCCTGAAATGGCTCTATAGCGTGAACCCGGCTCTATCGGAAGTTCAGCCCCAGCAGCCACTCACCCCGGGTATCGTGGTGGTCATTCCCCTGCCACTCACCGATACCTCTCCAGAGGCAGAACCCGAATTGCCCTTCTGAGTATGGCACAACCGACGATCATGCCCAGAGGAAACCTCCGCCAATGACAGGGGAACGCAAAAAAGGTGGTTCGGGCACGAGAATCCACCCACAGCCACGACAAACCGTCTATTTACTGCGCCCGGTCTTTGCACGCGACCCGCTCCTGGAATGCTTAGAACGAGAAGGGCTGACACCCCAGCTCCTGCCCATCATCCAGCTCCAGCCCTCCTCCGAATTGCCTTTTGATTACTCTAACCAGGAACGGACATTGTGGTTTTTTCCGGGACGCCTCTCAGTTTACGTGTTCTGGAGCTATTTCTGGCATCTTTTTTCACGCGCCGAATCCCTTGTCCTGTGTCGGGGAACAGGCACACACTCCCTCTTCGCCTATTTGTTGAAGAAATGGCACGACCAAACCCTGGATAAAAAAGCTACCCCCTCCCGCCTTACCAGCAACCCACAGGAAAATGCTGACATACCCCGCTATGCGATCCACTTACTGGAGCCCTGCCCCCTCAGCACTCAACGCAAAAAACAGGGTAAACAACCTGCCCAGATCCTCTCCATGGATACACTCAGTGCACACATCCAGCAACATGATATCCAGCGCGTCGTCTTCGTACTGCGCAATGGTGAGACGTTTCCCTACCTCCAGAAATATGGTGCATTCATTGAACAATATGCATCAATTGAGTGGGTATTATGGGAAGCCTATTCCGTAGTGCCACATCCTGGCTGGAAAGAACCTTATGAACTGGAGCACTGGCTGAAACAGGCAGTGCACATGCACGCCTCAGGCCTGGTCACCAGTATCCTCCCCTTACGCTATCTACAACCCCATTTAATGCAACTCCAGCATGCTTTACGGAAAATAAACTGGTATGTTGTCGGGCAGACAACCGCCACCTATGCACAGATGATTGGCTTTCCTTTTCGGGCGATTCTGCCCTTGGGTACACCCCACGACATCACGCATGCCTTACTACGACACCTTAACCAGTCGCCCAGAGCCAAGTAAAAACGTGCCAGCTCGCCTTTGCCGTTTTCCAATTTTGCCTTATCTTATATAGTGAAGGGGGTTGGAGGAGCACACAGTGGGACGGGCAACAGTCCATGCACAGTGCACAATAAACCAGTTGAAGGGCGGGGTGCGCCACTTCAACCTTTAAGCCAAAATTTTGGAGGCCATGAAAGGAAATTGGCCCACACAACGGCAAGGCATACTCAAATGGAAGAATCTTCTGGTTGGATTGGGCTTCTTTCTTTTCTTCCTCTGTGATCCGCTATTTGCCCAGATGGCTGTCACTTTCGTCCGCCATTACCCAGCACCTGGCATGACTGGCGGACTGGCTTCACTGGCTGCCCCCACAGGCGTCGCCTATATCACAGGGCAGTTTGACTATGGGGGATGCAAAACATGGGTGGCGGCAATAGACATGTGCGGGAATCCACTGTGGGTTTATCTGTATGGAAGTGGAGGGGGTGTAAGCCTGGGTTATGTGGAAGGCAATCGGGTTGCCGTCGGAAATAACTACAGTCGCGTTTATTTACTGGATGGCGCAACAGGTAATGTAATCTGGGGCGTCAATATCGGCAGTGGTTATTACACGCCAGCTGTTGCCAATGACACTGCCCTGAATCGGATTCTGGTTACGGTTCAGGGCGACCCCGACGCTGCCCTGATCGTGCTGGATTACAATAGCAATTTAGTGTGGTCTCGCCGATATCGTGTAGGCGTAGGCTCTGAAGAATTTCATTCTATACTGGTCTTGCCCGATACGACTTATGTGCTGTGTGGCTGGACGTCCAGCAGTGGTGCAGGTAATGTGGACGCCTACATCGTCCGGATTACCAATCAGGGCAATGTCATCTGGGCACGTACACTGGGTGGGATCAATTTTGATGGTGGGCAGTATCCCCATGCGCGTGTAGATTGCTCGCTTTCGCCAGATGCCCGCCACATCGTCTGGGCAGGGCACACGCGAACACAAAACTTCCTGGTGACCAACAACTCTGCAGACCTGTTGCTCTTTGTCTTAGATACAATGGGCAACCTCCAGTGGGCAAGAACCTACGGTGCTACCCAGCTGGAAGTGCCCAAACGCGTGCGCTACTTACACGATAAACGAATTGCCGTCATCGGCGAAACCGGTTCCAATTCATGGAGTAGTGGCACCGATGACCGGGCTTTCCTATTAATCACTGACAGCAACGGGATTATGCTGACTTTGCGCAGATATCTGTATGGAGGTACTGAAACCGATGCCGTGGGACTGGATGTCTTTCCAGACAATACACTGGCGCTAAGCCTATATGGCCAGTTTGGGGGAACCGGCGAAGATGCTCTCCTGGTACGCACCGACAACACAGGATATGTGCCCTGTGGTATGGATACACTGCAATGGCAGTCGGTCAATATCACGAACCTCATTTCAGTCAACACGCCTGCCGTAAGTGTCCAGAATGGTCCCACCACCTCCATCATTAATGTCCCCCGGACTACCCCGAATTTGAATGATAACTTCCTGTGTATCACTTGCATGAATCTGGACACGCCCAAAATCACTTTAGCCCCCGCTGATACAATCTGTGCAGGCGATACCATTTCCATTGCCTTCTCAGTAGATACCACTACTCAAGGATGTTTCGTCAAGACAATAGATGGACAATGGGTTTTTGAAGATACCGTGCGAATTGATACATTTTCTGTGGGCATGCATATTGTTGTTGCTTCTGTCCAGTGTGCGTCTACGACTTTGACGACCCAGGATACCTTCTGGGTGATGCCCTCACCCCAAATCACCAACCCCGACACCTATGCCTGCCAAAACGACTCCCTCTTCCTCTCTCTCCAGGTCACCAATGGCACGCCTCCCTACTCCTCCTACCAGTGGCAACCCCAAAACCTCATAGCCTGCGACACCTGCCCCGCTACCTGGATCTACGTCCCGCAGAGCACTTCCCTCGTCGTAACCGTCACCGACCAGATCGGATGCCAAGCCACCGACACCATCTTCATTGAAGCCAAACCCCTACCCTCCACTTCCACATCCTCCAACTCACCTGTATGCATGGGCGATACGCTCCTCCTCTCAGCCAGCGCTCAAAACGCCCAGCCCCCCTACAACTACACTTACTACACGCCCTGGGGCGACTCCCTACCCGGACCCAACCTCACCCTATCCCCAGCAGACACCAGCTGGACCGGCACGTGGACACTCATCGTCTCCGACTCCTTCGGATGCAAAGACACCGTCCTCATCCCTATACGAATCACGCCTCTGCCCATCCTCTCCTTCTCCGGCGACACCGCTCTCTGCCTCGGCGACACCGGTAAACTGTCCGTAACCATCGCCAGCGGCACACCGCCCTTCCAGATCAACTGGTCTGGCGCCAACTGGTTCAGCTGCAACCACTGCGACTCCACACGCTGGTTCTCCACTTCCTCCACAACCTTCCAGGTCATCGTCTCCGACTCCATCGGGTGCAAAGACACCCTCTCTATCCCCATCACCATCTACCCCCTCCCCATCTTTGACCTCCCAGACACCGTTATCTGCTACTACGACAGTGCCTTCCGATTCGTCCCCACTGGCATCGCCTGGCAATGGCAACCCGCCCAGTGGACAAACTGCGACACCTGCCAAGCCACATGGCTCACGCCACCTGCCCAGCCCACCACCTTCTGGGTAACCGCCACCTCTCCACAAGGCTGCCAGTGGACCGACACCTTCCACATTGACATAGACTATGGCGAACCCGTCCAGATCGTACGCTGTCCCTCAGCAGTCCTTGCCGACTCACAGGCACGACTCTACGGCATCGCTGAGGGCATCAACTGGTGGTGGACCTCACCCGACGGCACCATCCTCACTTCACCCTCTCAGCAAATGATCTGGGTACGCGTACCCAGCACGCACGGTGAACAGGACACCTTCGTCTTCTGGACAGAAAGCGTACTGGGCTGTCTCACTGCTGACACATGCATCGTAGGCGCGGTCAAAGTCCAGTGCTGGGACGACGTGTGGGTGCCCAACACCTTCACTCCCAATGGCGACGACAAAAACGACGTCCTCTACGTGTACGCCATCAACCCGGTGCGCATCCTCCGATGGCGCATCTACGACCGATGGGGCAACCTCGTCTTTGCCGCCGACGATTTCCGGGCAGGCTACCCCTTACAGCACTCCGAAGTGGGCTGGGACGGCACCATCCACGGACAACCTGCCCGGTCCGACGTGTACGTCTGGTGGCTGGAAATCCAGTGCGGGCGCTATGTGGTGTTTCGGAAAGGGGATGTGACGCTGATTCGGTGAGTTTGGTTTTTTCTTTTGTGGCGGGCGGGCGCAGGGGGCTGGGGTGCAGGGAGTTAGGG
>JALWYU010000038.1 GCA_026992635.1 Bacteroidota bacterium
AACCCAGGACCACCGGATTTTCAGTCCGGTGCTCTACCACTGAGCTACCGCACCATCCCGTTTGGCATTGAAAAACCGGGTAGATACACAAACGGAAAGAAAGCATGAAAAGTTCCCTGGCAGGGAATATAGCAGGGGACATGCAATGTGTGAAAAAGAGAGAGGAGGAGAGATTATTGTGCGGATTCCTGTTCTTCTAAGGCTTTGGCTTTGTCGTACATTTTGAGGAGGTGGTAGGTTTTTTTGAGGGCGAATCGGACGTCGGGGTTGGTGGGATCCAGCTCGTAGGCTTTTTCTAAGTGGGGCAGTGCTTTTTGTAGGTAGGCATCCCGTTGTTTGCGCAGTTCATTGATTTTGTCCATTTCGTCTAAGGAGAGGTTTTTCATCTGGTCATTGACGTCGGCAGCTTGGTTGTAGTAGAAGAAGCCCAGCTGGCTTTGTGCGTCAAAGGAGTTGGGTGCGATCTGGATTGCCTGGAGGTAGGCTTTTTCTGCCTCGTCCAGTTGTCCTTTTTCTTCAAAGATGGAGCCTTTGATAAGGAGGGGAGTAGGGTCGTTGGGCTGGCTGGCAATGATTTTATCCAGGAGTGGGAGGACTTCGTCGGTTTTACCCAGCATGATGTACACGTTGGCGACCTGTGTTACGACGGAGAGGCTATCGGGATAGTCGGCAATTGCCAAGCGTGCGTATTTTTCGGCTTCTGTCCAGTTTTCCTGTTCTGCGAGGATTTCCAGGATGGCGGCATACAGGGCTGGGGGTTTGTAGTTGGGGCGCAGTGCTTTTTTGTAGGCGTTCAGGGCTTCCTGGAGCATTCCTGCGTTTTGGGCGGCGATCCCGGCATTTTCGTAGGATTGGGCGATGGCGGAATCCAGTTTTTGGAGGTGGGGCGTGGCGTCAATTCGTCGGATGCGTGCCACGCGCTGGAAGACCTGGCGCATCAGTTCCGCCACGTGGGCGCTGGCTAAGAACCGTTCGTAGGCATCGCGATAGCTTTGTTTTTCGTAGGCGGAGGCGGCGCTATTCCACAGGTATTCGTAGAAGACCTGGAGGTCGCCGCCCAGGTCTTCAATGAAGAAGTTGCGCTGGTCCAGTTCTAAGGTTTTTTGCCAGGATTGGAGGGCGGTGTCTACGTATCCGGGCTGGAATTGCTGGATAGCGAGTTCCTTGTAGATTTTCCCTCGGTAGTACCAGGCTTTGGCGGAGTTCTGGGTTTCGGGGTGCTGGATTGCCTGGTTGATGGCGGTACGGGCTTTGTCCAGTTCGCCGTGCTGAAGTCGGTTCCATGCTGTTTGGACCGCGGATTTTTGTGCGAAGAGCCAGCTGAAGCTCCCGGCGATTGTCAGAAAGAGGCTTGCAACCCTCTGCATGGTTGTCTTTTATTCAGGTAAACCGCTGTCAGGGTGTAGGGGGTTCCTCATTTTTGGAGAGCGAAGCAAATTTCGTGCCAGAACCTCCATTTTTCTGCAGTGCAGTGTTTGGCTTGGGTTGTGTGGGGGGTTCTTCTTCTTTTTTGTGGTGTTCGTGGGGGTTGAGCAGTACGAAGTGCTGGACGGTGTCCTGGTCGTTCAGTCGGATGAGTCGGACGCCCTGGGTTGCCCGTCCTAAGACGGGGAGTTCTTCCAGGTGCATACGCAGGATGTTGCCCTTCTGGGTTGCAATGAGCAGTTCCAGGTGTTTGGTTTGTTGTGTGGGGATAGCGATGGCGCCCACTAAGGCACCTGTCTTGTCGGTGCATTTGTGCACGATGACGCCTTTGCCGCCCCGGTGGGTGATCCGGAATTGGGAGGCGGGTGTCCGTTTTCCGTAGCCCAGTCGTGTAATGGTGAGGATGTGGACGGTATCTTCCTGCAGTTCAGAAGAAGAGGTGTTTTGTGCTGGGGAGGCGGGTAATGGAAAGGCGCTGACCACGTAGTCTATGGCATCTCCCTGGACGCGCATTCCCTGTACGCCCCGGGCGGATCTGCCCATTGACCGAACCTCTTGGACGGGGAAGCGAATTCCCAGTCCGCGTGAACTGACGAGCATGACTTCCTGGTTGTCGGTACACAGGAAGGCGGTAGCGAGTTCGTCGTCCTGGTCTAAGCGGAGTGCGCGCATTCCGTGGATGCGCAGGTGTCGGAACTGGGAGAGTGGTGTCCGTTTCACGATACCCTTGCGTGTGACAAAGAAGATGTCCTGGTTGCCAATAGGTGTGGAGAAGACTTCGTCCCAGCTGGTGGGGAGTGGGAAGCCTGCGATGATTCGCTCTTGCTCGCGCAGCTGGAGGAAGTGGACAAGGGGTTTACCCCGGCTGGTCCGCTTGCTTTCCGGGAGGACGTAGACGGGCAGGGCAAAGATGTTCCCCAGGTTGGAAAAGAGGAGGAGTGTGCCATGAGTGGTGGTGTACCAGATCCAGAGGATTTCGTCCTGGTCTTTGAGTGTGGTGCCTGCACTGCCTTTGCCGCCGCGGAGCTGTCGGCGGAAAGTCTGGAGTGGCGTGAGTTTGATGTATCCCAGTCGGGAAAGGGAGACCACCACGTCTTTCTTGATGATCAGGTCTTTTGCTGAAAGGGTTTGGGGTGTTGCGTCTACGATTTCGGTTCGTCGTTCGTCGCCGTAGGTGTCGCGGATTTCCTCCAGGTCCTGGATTAGGATGGATTTTTGCAGATCTTCGTTCTGGAGTATGTCTTTGTAGTGCTGGATTTTCTGGAGGAGTTCGTTGTATTCTTCCTGGAGCCGTGTTCGTTCCAGGGCGGTGAGTCGCTGGAGGCGCATCTCCAGGATTGCCTTCGCCTGTTTTTCGGTGAGTTCAAATCGTTGTTGGAGGCGGGTTTGTGCTGTAGGCGGGTCGGGCGCTTGCCGGATCAGAGTGATGACTTCGTCCAGGAACTGGACGGCTTTGAGCAAACCCTCTAAGATATGTGCGCGGTCTTCGGCTTTGCGCAGGTTGTAGCGTGTTTTTCGGAGGAGCACTTCTTTTCGGTGGGCGATGTATTCCAGGATCAGTTCTTTGAGGGAGAGCTGTTGGGGTCTGCCTTTGACTAAGGCGATTTGCTGGATGGGATAGGTGACCTGGAGGTTGGTTTTTTTGAAGAGCTGGTTCTGGACGACGGATGGGTTGACGCCTGCTTTCAGTGTGATGACGATGCGCATTCCGCGTCGGTCGGATTCATCCTGGATGGATTCAATTCCCTGGAGTGTACCGTTTTCAATCTGGTTGGCAATTTGCATAATGATGGCGGCTTTCTGTGTCTGGTAGGGGATTTCTGTGACGATCAGCTGGGTTTTGCCGCGTGCGGTTTGTTCTATGTGGATTTTGGCGCGGATAAAGATTTTGCCTTTACCGGTTTCGTAGGCTTTGCGAATTCCCTCGCGTCCATAGATGATTCCGCCTGTGGGGAAGTCGGGACCGGGCAGGTATTGCATCAGTTCGTCTAAGGAGATGTCGGGGTTTCGTATGCAGGCGATGATGGCATTGACCACTTCTTTCAGGTTGTGGGGAGGGATGGATGTGGTCATTCCTACGGCGATGCCTGAAGCGCCGTTAGTCAGGAGGTTGGGAAAGCGTGCTGGGAGGACGACGGGTTCCTGGAGCGTTTCGTCAAAGTTGGGCTGGAAGTCCACGGTTTCCTGGTCAATGTCTGCGAGGAGTTCTTCGGCGATTCGTGTGAGTCTGGCTTCGGTGTAACGCATTGCGGCGGGTCCGTCGCCGTCTATAGAGCCGAAATTCCCCTGACCGTCTACGAGGGGGTAGCGCATAGTCCAGGGCTGGGCGAGGCGAACCATGGTTTCGTAGACGGGGACGTCGCCATGGGGATGGTATTTCCCGAGGACTTCCCCGACGATTCGTGCGGACTTTCGGTGTGGTCGGTTGTGGAAGAGTCCCAGTTCGTACATGCCATAGAGCACGCGTCGCTGTACGGGTTTGAGTCCGTCGCGGACGTCGGGCAGGGCGCGCGAGACAATGACGGACATTGCGTAGTCAATGAAGGCGGATTTCATTTCTTCTTCAATGGGGACGGGGATGATCCTGGGGTTTCCGTTTTGTGGGTTGCCATCCTGGATTTCAAAGAGTTGCGTCATGGCATGTGGGATTTGGTGATTGGGATCGTGAGGTTCATCGCGTTGGGGCAGATGTTGCGCGCTGGGGCAATCTTAAGGAAAAGTACGGTGGATCTGGCGAATGAACCGGGTGAAGTCGGCGGAAGAAAATGACCAGTGCCAGGAAGAAGGGGATAAAGAGTGCGAAAGGGCATTTGTATCGGGAGAGGGCGCCAAAGTTGTACGTGACGGTTCCGGAGAGCGTTACTATGGTGAGTGCGGTGAAAGCGATTCCCAGGGCTAAGGTCGGACGAAAGACCCGTTGCCAGGCGTAAGGCGATTGGATTCCATAGATGAGTGCGCTGGCAACCAGGAAAAGGTTGAGCAGTCCTTCTAAGCTGGCTAAGAAGTGCTGGATTTCCTGGCTTTCCCAGGGGAAAGGTCGGAAGAGTGCGATGATGGCGCCATTGGGTGCGGCGTTCAGCCAGTCTTTCCAGGTGAGATGGGTTTTCAGTGCCAGTTCTGGGATGACGTAGCCAAAGTGTCCATGTTGGGTTGCCAGGTAAAAGTGCCAGAAGCGCATGTCAAAGAGGATGCGTTCCATTTGTGCGAGCAGCACGGTGAGGAATTCCTGGAACGCCAGATAGCCAATGGTGGCGAACCCCAGAAGACCGCCCAGGAGCAGGATTGTGTAGAGCAGCCAGGGTGTACGTCGGGCGTGTTGCGCGAGGGCACGTGCCCATTGCGTGGTAACCATCAGTACTGGAATGATCAGCAGTGCGAAGAAGTACCATTTGCGGATGTACCACATAAAGAGTGCGCCCATGCCCAATTGTACAAGGGCTATTGGGTGTTTTTGGTTCAACACGAGCCAGTCGTGCAGGCTGAGCAGGAACCAGGTCATGCCGATGAACAGGTAGGCTTCTTTTTGGGGGACTGCCATCCAGAATGAGGAGGAGGGGTAGAGAATCAGTATCCAGAAGGGGAGTGGGGGTGTCTGGTGGGTGATGTGGTAGAGTCGTGCGAAGGTGAGTGCCCATCGCCATTGTGCCAGGAATGTCCATGTGGTGATCCACAGGCTTGCGGGCAGGTAGTAGCCCAGTCCCAGGGCTACGGGAGCGACCGTGATCAGGCTGGTGTAAAGTACACCAGTAGGTGTGTTGTCTGGTGCGATTTGTGGTGAGATGAGGTGGCTGCCCGACCAGGGTGCGATCAGGCTGGCAAGCCAGGTGGGGATGCTTTCCGGATGATAGAGCAGATGGATGAGTGCCTGTCTTGCCATTTTGAAGTACTCGTAGCTGTCGCCGCCATATCCGTAGAGGTAAGCATAGATAAGGGCGTAGCTGAATGTGGCGCTTATGTGGAAGAGGATAGAGATAGGGACGGCTCGTAGCCATGTACTGGGCACGCTGTACTGATGGGTGAGGCGTTGTGCTTGCAGCCAGGCGTAGAATCCACTGAGTATGGTGGTGGGGAGTGCCAGTAGCCAGTCTGTGAAGGTGAGCAGGTTGTGTGTGTTTTTTGGTCAGGTGAGATGGGTGAGGAGGGTCTGGATTTCCTGGAGGCGTTGCTGGATGTCCTGGAATTTGGCTTCTTCGCGCTGGACGATGTTCTGGGGTGCGCGTTCTCGGAATTGGGGGTTTTCCAGTCGTTTGCGAGTTTGTTCCAGGAGTTTCTGGAGGCGCTGACTTTCTTTGAGGAGGTGGTTGCGCAGTGTTTGTGGGTCTTTGGGAGTGAGTCCCAGGAGGAGGCGTCCTGCAGGGACGGGTACGGTGTGTTCCGGGAGTGGCTGGGTGTGAATTTCCAGGGATGCGCGTGTGAGTTTTTCCGCGAGGGGTTGCCAGCGCTGGAGGGGAGCTGCCAGTTCCGAGGGGACACGCACTGCGATGGGCTGGTGTGGTGCGTGATAGGATAGGAAGCGTCGGATACTCTGGATGAGTTCACGGAGTTGTTCATGGGCTTGTGTGAGGATAGTGGGGTCTTCAGAGGGTGTGGGTAGTTCTTCTGGGGTGGGATAGCGGGTGAAGGCGACGTGTGGCTGTTCTCGGCTGGCGTTATCGGCATAGCCCAGTCGGACCCAGAGTTCTTCTGTGAGGAAGGGGCAGTAGGGGTGCAGGAGGCGCAGGAAAATTTGCATATGGTGGTGGAGTTGCTGGTAGATGGGCTGGGGGAGTGTCCGGCTGGCGTTCTGGGGTTTGAGTGCTTCTAAGTAGATGGAGGTGAATTCGTCCCACAGGAAGGAGTAGAGGAGTTTGAGGGTGTCGGCGAGCCGATAGGCTTTTTGGAGGTCGTGGACCTGGTGGATGAGCAGGTAGAGGCGGGCGTTCATCCAGTTTTGGGCGCTTTGTGCGTAGTTTGGGATTGGCATTTGTGGGTCGGATTGCCAGGAGTGGATCAGTCGTCCGGCGTTCCAGATTTTGTTGAGGAAGTTTTTTCCGGTTTCGCAGAGCTTTTCATCAAACAGGAGGTCGTTGCCGGCGGGGGATGCCATGAGTACGCCGACGCGCAGGGCGTCGGCACCGTATTTTTGGATGAGCTGGAGGACGTCGGGTGAGTTCCCCAGGGATTTGCTCATTTTTCTGCCTAGTCGGTCGCGGATAATTCCGTGGAAGTAGACGAATCGGAAGGGGACTTCATTGGCGAAGTGCAAGCCTGCCATAATCATGCGTGCCACCCAGAAGAAGATGATGTCGGGACCTGTGACCAGGACAGTTGTGGGGTAGTAGTACTGGAAGTCGGGGTTGTTGTCTTTTCCGCGGTCAAAGAAGTGGAAGACCTGGAGGGGCCACAACCATGAGGAGAACCAGGTATCCAGGACGTCGGGGTCTTGCTGCAGGCGAACGGCTTTGCCAAAGCGTGCCTGTGCTTTCTGGTAGGCTTCCTGTTCGGATCGTGCGACGATGATGTGGTCTTCCTGGGGTTCGCCCGTTTGTGGGTCAATGACGTACCAGGCGGGGATTCGGTGTCCCCACCAGAGTTGTCGGCTGATGCACCAGTCCTGGATGTTTTCCAGCCAGGCACGATAGATGTTCAGGTAGCGTTCCGGGATGAAGTGGACGCGTTTTTCTTTGGTGGCGGCGGTGAGTGCGCGTTCGGCTAAGGGTTTCATGCGTACGAACCACTGTCGGGACAGGCGGGGTTCAACGGGGACGTGGGTTCGTTGTGAGAAGCCCACGTTGTGGCGGATGGGTTGTATGCGTTCCAGCAGGTTGTTTTCTTTGAGGGCTTGGATGATGGCTTGTCGGGCTTCTTCTCGGGAGAGTCCTGCGAAGGGACCGGCTTCTTCGGTGAGGTGGGCGGTTTCATCCATTATAGAGATGATGGGGAGGTTGTGGGTTTTGCCGATTTGGAAGTCTAAGGGGTCGTGGGCGGGGGTGACTTTGAGGGCGCCGGTTCCGAATTCGGGGTCTACGCGCTCGTCGGCAATGATGGGGATGGTGCGGTTGATGAGGGGTACGCGTGCGTGTTGTCCGATGAGGTGGCGATATCGGTCGTCGGAGGGATGGACGGCAATGGCGGTGTCGGCTAAGATGGTTTCGGGTCGTGTAGTGGCGATGGTGATGAATGGCGGGGTGTCTGGGGTTGGATTCACCAGTGGGTAGCGCACATAGTAGAGTGCACCATCTACTTCCTGGTAGATGACTTCTTCGTCGGAGAGTGCGGTTCGTGCGACGGGGTCCCAGTGGATCATACGGAGGTCGCGGTAGATCAAGCCTTCTTCGTAGAGGCGGACGAATACTTCGGTGACGGCTTGGGAGTAGTGATCATCCATTGTGAAGACCTTGCGTGCCCAGTCTACGCTCATCCCGAGTCGTCGCAGTTGTTTCAGGATGATTTGTTCGTGTTCTTCTTTCCATTGCCAGGCGTAGCGAAGGAATTCTTCGCGTGTCAGTTGCCACTTGTACTGGATGCCTTTGGTTTCTTTGAGCCACTGGACGACGCGCACTTCTGTGGCGATGCTGGCGTGGTCGGTTCCTGGCACCCAGCATGCATTGTAGCCTTGCATTCTGGCGGTTCGGATGAGTACGTCCTGAATTGTGTTGTCCAGGACGTGTCCTAAGTGGAGGACGCCGGTTACGTTGGGTGGGGGCATGACGATGGTGAAGGGCTGTCGGTGGTCGGGCACGGATCGGAAGGGATTGGTCTGGAACCAGGCTTCTGCCCAGAGGGGTTCAATTTCGGAGGGCTGGTAGCGGGCAGGGAAGGAGTTCTTCGTCATGTGGGGTTGTTTTCCGGTTGGGCGATGGTGGTATCAGTGGTGGAGAAGGGGAAGGGGCATGGGTTGGCATATCTGAGGGAGTCAAAGAGTTCCTGGATGATGTCGTGGATTCGGTCAGGTGGTTCAATGGTCAGGAGGACGTCCTGCGCCTGTAGTGAGGAGGTGGCGAGGATCTGGTTGTTGCTGGCGGTATAGAGCTGGAGTTCGGTGGTGCCCTGTTGTGTGCCGTGGATGCGCAGTGTGAGGATGGGGTTACCGAGCTGGTTGGGGGTGAGTGTATCCACGAAGTTGTTGCCGCGCAGGAAAGTGAATTTGGGCAGGAATCGTGCGATGAGTGCGGAATCAATGGTGAGCTGGTTGTTGAGTTGCCAGGTTCGGGCAGTGGAGTCGTACTGGATAAGCGTATGGGTGCCTGAGCAGATAAGTTCTATGGAGTGCCATTTTTGCCACTGGTTGCGGATCAGGATGGATTCGCGCCACTGGCTGATTTTGGGTGAGAGTCCCACTTCCAAGAATTTGCCGACGGCGTAGACGGTGGGGTCTTCGGGCAGGCGAATGTAGGTGATGGTGGCGCCGGGCTGGAAGTGGTAGGTGCCCACGATGAAGTCGGCGAGCAGCTGATGGTTGTGGTCGTAGAGGCGTACGCGCAGTCCCTGGGTGTCTACACCGAACTGGCTCCATTGTTTTTCGTCGGTGGAGGCGATGTACAGCGGTTTGAGTTCTGCTAAGGAGGCGAGGTTAGATCGGACGTAGGAGGCGAGTGCGGGTTTCCAGATGGTGTCCAGTACGCGGATCAGCCACTGGTTGCTGGCTCGGCGCAGGTAGATGGTGTCGGCGTCGGGGGAGCCCGGGAGCAGTTCTACGTAGGCGATCTGGCTGGTGTCTATCTGGACTAGGAATTCGGGCAGTTGTCGTGTTTGTTTTCGGAGTTTGAGGATGATGCCAATGCCCACGAGTAAGACGGCAACGCCCAGAATAATCAGGAGAGTTCGCCATTGTGCGCGCAGTACCAGGATGAGTGTGGGGATATTGATGGGGGGCATGGTCAGTGGATTTCGCCGGCTTGCCATTGTCGTCGTTGTCGTTGCCGGAGGAAATACCAGGTGAGTCCCAGGAGGATGACTAAGAAGACGGGGAGGCTTACGTTCAGCACTTTAATCATTTGTTTTTTGCTGTCGGAGATTTGCTTAAGTGGGTAGGCGCGAATGACTTTGGTGCGGAGTGCTGCCAGTCCCTGGGCGTCGGTCAGCCATTCTATAGCGTTGACGACGAAGGCGATGTTGGCAGGTACGGGTGGCTGGTTGTTTTGTTCAGTGGTGAGGTCGCCGTCGCCAATCAGAACCATTGCCATGCCTGTAGTGGTGTCTTCAACGAGGGCGGCAACGGGCAGGTTCTGGAGCGGGAAGTCTTCCTGTTTCCATTCTCTTTGGATGTCCACGAATACGGGGGGATTTTCCACGGCGGAATATGGCGAGCTCATTGCCAGGGGTGTGAAGCGCAGTGGTGGACGGACGCGACTGACTGGCGAGGCGAAGTAGAGGAAGACCTGGTCCAGCCCTCGTGTGATGGGGTGGTCGGCAAATTCTGTGATGACCGGGAAGTAGGGAAAGTTGATGGGCACCTGGAACATAAAGATGCCGCGTTGTTGCTGTACGAGGACCTGTCCGCACTGGGCGTCCAGGAGGATGCGCGGTTCAATTTCCACGCCAAAGGTGTTGCGCAGCCATTTGTGGAGCTTGGTGGGTCGCAGCTGGATGAACTGGGATTGGAGGGAGGCGTTGAGTGCGTCGTACAGGAGGCAGAGTTTACCGCCTTTTTTGAGGTATTGTTCTATGTGCTGGAGGATGGGTGTGGGCAGGCTGTCCGTGGGCTGGACCCACAGGAGTGTAGCGAAGGTGTCCAGGGTTGGTAGATTAGCGATGTCGTTCAGTGAGATGGTGTGGATGCGGTAGAAGATTTCCAGTTCAGTTCGGAGTGTTCGCATCTGGTCTAAGGGGGGTTCGCCGTGTCCCTGGAGGTAGGCGATAGGGATTTTGTGGGTTTGTGTGAGTTTTTTGATGGCGCGTGTGAGGGCGTATTCGTAGGAGCCGTCTAAGGGAACGATGGGCAGGACTTCTTTTCGGTTCTGGTAGTGGAGGACCAGTCCCAAGTAGGCTTTCATCTGTTTCATCTGGTCTTTTTCGCGGACGGAGACGATGAGGGGTGTGATGCCTTCCATTTGTGCCTGTCGTTCTTTTTCGGGGCTTTCGTTGGGGTTGACGATCTGGTATCGGACTTTACCGTTGGCGGCGATGGCATATTCGTCTAAGAGGAAGAGGATATCCTGTCGGACGAGGGCTAAGTTGGGAGGGAGGTCTTCGGTGAAGTAGGCGGTGATGGTGATGGGGCTGGTCAGTTGTTCTAAGATGGTTCGTGTGGTGGTGCTAAGTGAGTAGCGCTGGTCGCGGGTCAAGTCTATACGGATTGGGAAGATGTAGGCGGCGGCGACGAACAGTGCGATGATGATGATGTAGAGGGTCAGGCGCAGATAGATTTCCTGCTTACGCATGGTTGGTGAGGGGTTTTGTGGGGTTTATGGTTACCGTTGTCCGGAGAGGTGTCGCTGGAGTAATACCAGTTCTGTGGCGAGTAGTCCTAAGAAGGCATAGGCGAGGAAGACGAGGAGGTCGCGCAGGTCCAGTACGCCGCGGGCGAGTGCCTGGAAGCGCCAGCTCAGGTCCAGGAACTGGAATATGGAACGGAGGATGCCGCTGGTGTGTGCGGCGAACAGTCCGAAGACCAGGTGGAAGAGGACGGTCATGGCGAGTGCTAAGAGGAAGGCGACGACCTGGTTGCTGGTCAGGCTGCTGGCGAATAGTCCCCAGGCGGTGTAAACCATGCTGATGAGGAGGAGTCCGAGGTAGCCGCCTGCGACCATTCCGTGGTCCAATTTTCCTTCCTGTGCCAGCTGGGTCAGGGTGATGTAGTAGGGTAGGGTGAGGAAGAGGGCGAGGAGGATGAGTCCGAGGATTGCCAGGTATTTGGCGAGGAGGATGGTCCAGTCGGATAGGGGTCGTGTCAGTAGCCATTCAATGGTTCCGGTTCGTTTTTCTTCGGCGAAGGCGCGCATTGTGAGTGCGGGGATGAAGAAGAAGAGTGTCCAGTAGGCGGTGAGGAAGAAAGGTCGGAGTGTAGCCTGGTTGATGAGGAAGATGTCCTGTCCGACGAGCCAGGTGAACAGTCCACTTAATAGCAGGAATATGGTGAGCATCAGGTAGCTGAGGAGGGAGTCCAGGAAGAGTTTCCATTCTTTGACGATGAGCGCCCACATGGGTTATCGGATTTGGTGTGGGGTTGAGGGTTCCTGGAGTGTGAGTCGTCGGAACACTTCTTCTAAGGATTGGCGTTTGCCGTGCATTTCCAGGATAATCCAGTTGTGTTCTACGCATTCGTGGAAGATGGCGCGTCGGATTTGGTCGGAGTCTTCGTGGAGGAGGATGCGGTAGGTGTGGTTTTCTATGTGTTCCAGTTGTTTGACGCCGGGCAGGGTTGTGAGGTGGTTGATGACGGTTTGTGGGTCGGGTGCGTTCTCTATTCGGAGGATGAGTTCTGCCTGTTGGGATTGTTGGAGTTCGTCGGGGGAGCCGTCGGCAACGAGTTGTCCGCGGTGGATGATGAGGATTCGTTCGCAGATGGCTTCCACTTCGGGGAGGATGTGTGTGGAGAGCAGGATGGTTTTTTCTTTGCCCAGTTGTCGGATGAGTTCGCGGACCTGGATAGTCTGGATGGGGTCGAGTCCGGAGGTGGGTTCGTCCATAATGAGTACGGGTGGGTCGTGGATAAGTGCCTGTGCTAAACCCACGCGTTGTCGGTACCCTTTGGATAGTTCGCCGATTCGTTTGTGTTGTTCGTCGCCTAATTGGCAGATGTCAATGACCTGTCGGATGCGCTGGGTGAGTTGTTTGCCGTGGAGTCCCTGGAGGTGTCCAGCCAGTTTCAGGAAGTCAATGACGGGCATATCGGTGTAGAGTGGGTTGTTTTCGGGGAGGTAGCCAATGGCTTTTCGGGGCTCGGGATTCCCGTTAGAGATTTCTTCACCGAAGATGCGAGCGGTTCCGGAGGTGGGTGCCATGAATCCGGTGAGGATGCGCATGGTTGTGGTCTTGCCGGCACCGTTGGGTCCGAGGAATCCCACGATTTGTCCCTGGGGGATGGAGAAGTTGAGGTTGCGGATTGCGGGTTGTGTGCCGTAGTATCGTGTGAGGTTTTCCACTTCAATGGCGGGTGTTGTGGAGGTTGTTGTTGTTGTCGTATTCATGTCTTGCTTCTGATTTTTTTGCGGAATATAACGAAGGAGGGAGGGGAAAAAGTGCCGGTTGCCTGACTATTGTGAGGGGAAAAATTGTGGGAGTCGTTTCTGGAGTTCCTGTCGGAGTTGTGTGGTCAGGGGTCCGGGTGTGCCGTTTCCGATGGGGTGGTTGTCTATGGTGCAGATGGGGATGACGGGTTTGGTGCTTCCTGTGATGAAGGCTTCGTCGGCGTCGTAGATCCAGTGGTAGGGGAGGTGGAGGATTTCTCGGGTGGGCAGGAGGTGTTGTGCGACTTCCAGGATGATCTGTCGTGTGATGCCTGGCAGGATATTTCGTGCGGGAGTATAGAGTGTGCCCTGTCGGATCAGGAAGAAGTTGCTGCGAGGCAGTTCCAGGATAGCGCCCTGCCATGTGAAGAGGATGTCGTGGTATCCGGCGCGCTGGTAGCGTTGTAGGAGAGCGAGGGCGGGTCCGTAGAATGTGGTTTTGATGTTTGGTAGTGGTCGGAGGTACTCTACGGTTTTGAGGTGCCATCCCTGGTTAAGCCATTCGTTGGGGACTGGTGGCACGGTTTCGCACAGGATGAGGAATGTGGGTTTTTGGATGGGCAGCCATGCGTGTTCGGCGTGTCCGCCAGTGAGGAAGAGTCGGAAAGCCAGGTGGTGGGTCTGGTTGAGTCGTGCTAAGGTGTGTAGCCAGGAGGTGAGTTCTGCCGGGCGGTAGGGGATTGGTAGCTGGAGGGTTTGTGCGGCGTTGTAGAATCGCTGGAGGTAGTGGTGGAGGAATGGGTTGCCTTTGTGCCACTGGAAGTATTCAAAGATGGCGAATCCGCGTGAGAAGCCCAGGTCGGCAGGTGAGAGGTTCAGCTGGTCTTTGTGGATGATGGTTCCGTTGAGGAGGTGGTAGTTGAGGAGCATCAGGCGGCGCGTTGGAGTGTTTCTTTTTCGCCGAATCGTTGTGTGAGTCGTCGGTGGACGAATCGTCGGTCTATGGTGATGCGTTGGGTTTGCGATCCGGGCAGTTCGTACATGAGGTCTAAGAATACGGTGTCCAGCAGGGTGCGCAGTGCGCGTGCGCCGAGTCCGAGGGCTTCTGCCCAATCTACGAGTTCGTTGATGGCGCCTTCGGAGATATGGACCTGGATGCCGTCCATTTCCAGGAGGGTGATGTATTGTTTGAGGAGAGCGTTTTTGGGTTTGGTGAGGATTTGGCGGAGCATAGTTCGGTTTAGTGGGCTGAGTCCAACGATGATGGGGAAACGTCCGAGGAGTTCAGGGATGAATCCGAAGTGTCGGAGGTCGTCGTGGGTGACGTAGGCGTAGGGGTTGGTGAGGAGGTTTTGGCTGGGCAGGGTGGCTTGATCGGGTGTGAAGCCCAGGTGGGTTTGCCGGTATCGTGCCCGGACGAGTTGTTCTATGCCTTCAAAGGCGCCGCCCGCGATAAAGAGGATGTGCTGGGTGTTGATGGGGATCATGGGTTGTTCGGGGTGCTTCCGTCCGCCATAGGGTGGGACGAGCACGGTGGATCCTTCCAGGAGTTTGAGCAGGGCTTGCTGGACGCCTTCTCCGGATACGTCGCGGGTAATAGAGGGGTTGTCGCGTTCTTTTCGTGCGATTTTGTCAATTTCGTCAATGTAGACGATTCCGCATTCTGCCCAGGGTATGTCCCAGTTGGCGGCCTGGAGGAGTCGTGAGAGGATGCTTTCCACGTCTTCGCCTACGTATCCGGCTTGTGTGAAGGAGGTGGCGTCTACGATCACGATGGGTACGTTGAGGAATTGTGCGAGGGTTCGGACCAGGTAGGTTTTGCCCACGCCGGTGGGTCCGACGAGCAGGACGTTGCTTTTTTCGATTTGGGGAGGGGCTTCGGTGTGCTGGGTGGACTGGTGCATCTGATTGAGCAGACGTTTGTAATGGTTGTAGACGCTGACGGCGAGCACGCGTTTGGCGTCCTCCTGTCCGATGACGTACTGGTCCAGGTAGGCTTTAATGGCTTTGGGAGGGTGGAGCTGGATGCGTTTCTGTAGTGTGGCTTGTCGTTGCTGGTTCAGGATGTGGTGTGCGCGTTCTATGCATGATCGGCATACCCAGCCGTGGACACCCTGGATAGCAGGGGGTATGAGGGATTGTTGGTTCAGGTTGATGGATTCCCCGCAGAGTGTACAGATGATTTGGTGGTGGGTTTGTTGGGTGGAGTGGGGCATGGTTCGGTGGGGTGGCTGGTGGTTTGGGGTTATTTTTTCTTGTCTTTGTCTTTTTTGGTTTCGTGGGGTTTTGCGGTTTGTGTGTTGTCGGGTTGGTTTTGTGTCTGGCGGAGGTTTCGGAGTTTTTCAACTTTGGGTGCCTGGAGGACTTCGTCGATGATGCCGTAGTCTTTGGCTTCTTGTGCGGACATCCAGTAGTCGCGGTCAGCGTCTTTGGCGATTTTTTCGTAGGGTTGTCCGGTGTGGAGTGCTAAGATTTCGTAGAGTTCTTTGCGTACGCGGAGGATTTCGCGGGTTGCGATTTCAATGTCGGCGGCGGGTCCCTGTACTCCGCCTAAGGGCTGGTGGATCATGATTCGGCTGTGGGGTAGTGCTAATCGTTTCCCGGGGGTACCTGCGGCGAGGAGGACGGCGGCCATACTGGCGGCCATGCCTGTGCAAATGGTGATGATGGGTGGTTTGACGTATTGCATTGTGTCGTAGATGCCGAGTCCGGCGTAGACGCCGCCGCCGGGACTGTTGATGTACAGGTAGATTTCGCGGGAGGCGTCGGTGGATTCTAAAAAGAGGAGCTGGGCTTCCACGACGTTGGCGACGAAATCGTTAATGGGTTCTCCCAGGAAGATGATTCGGTCCATCATGAGTCGGGAGAAGACGTCCATGACGGCGACGTTGAGGGGTCGCTCCTCAATGATGTAGGGGGTGAGTGCGCGGATCTGGTGGTGGAAGAATCGGTCTACGTAGTAGTTCTGGAGTCCGCGGAAGCCATGGGAAAATTTGAGGAATTCGTGGTAGAGGTTTGGTTGAGAGGCTTTTTCTTCGGGCTGGGTTGTGTCCATGGTGTGTGGGATTTTTGGGGGTTCAGGAAGTTTGGTAGAGGGCTTGAGCCTGGCTTATGTGTTTTTTCATGAATTCCATCAGCTGGTCAATGTAGTCTTCAATTTGGCTGGAGGCGATGGGTCCGGCGTCTTTGACCCAGCCCCATTTCTGGAAGAGTCGGATTGCGCGGTGTCGGATGTATTCGTCTACCATCTGGTCCAGGTAGTCTTTATCTTCGGACATCTGGTGGATGACGAGGCTGCGCAGGATTTCTCGGGCGTGTTGCTGTTCTTCTGGGGATTTTTTCTTGAGTCGCCATTCATTGAGTTCTATGGCGAGTTGTGTGGTGTAGTCGATGACTTCCTGGAGGAACTGGCGTCGTATGGCTTCGCTGGCGGGTGATTGGGTTTCTTCTGCTTGTTGTTCTGTTTCTGTTTTTTCTTCCTGGTTTTTGGCTTGTTGTTGTTGCATGTCGCGCATGATGTGGAAGAGTAGGAATTTGTGGAAGATGCGTTCGCGGAATTCGTAGATGCGCTGGTGGATGGATTCGGAGAGGAAGTTGCCGATAAATGCCTGCAATTCTTTTTTGAGGTCTTCTCTGGATGTGGCGGTACTGACGAATTCGCGTTCTACGTGGTCGTGGATGTGGTCTAGGGCTTCGTCTTTGGCGACGGCGGTGAGGAATTCGCGTGGGTAGGTGAGTACCTGGATGCTGGTGAGGTATTCCATGATGCTGGCGGCGATGAGGTATTCCAGGATTCGTCGGGCTTGCTGTCGTTCTTTGTTGCGGATGTAGAGTCGTGCGTCCTCTAAGGATTCAAACTGGGTATTGTAGTGTTTTCGGAGGATGTCCAGGAGTTGTTCGCTGGGTACGGGTTGTTTTTGGAACCAGCCGCGTACGAGGATGGTTGCGCTCAGGTGGTTGCGCACCTGTTCGTAGGGGATTGGGAAGTTGGGGAGGTATTTAGTGAAGGCGTCTTTCTGGCGGTTTGTATTGGTGGTGGGTGGGAGGAAGTCGCGTCCTCCGAGGATAGGGAACATTTCGCCTGGGCTACTTCGCTGGAGTTTTTCAGCCAGTTCCTGGCTGAAGAGGTGTTCCAGGGCGGAAAAGGGGATGTAGGCGTCTTTGCTGTCGTTGGTGGGGTAGGCTTGGGCTTCGCTGTCGGGTGTATTGAGTGTGAATCGGAGTCGGATGCCTTCGGCGTTTTGGGGCGTATTGATCGGGATGAGTTGTCCGTATTCTTTTCGGAGTTCGTCAATTTTTTTCTGGATGGTGTCGTCGTCGACTTCAATTTCTGAGGGGACGGAGATGGACAGGTCTTGTACGCGGTGGATTTCCACGAGGGCGAGGTCGGGTTCCAGTCCCACGATGAATTGGGCTTCTATTTTGGGGAAGGATTTCCAGGGGGTTTCGTCTTCGGGGTCGAAGTGCAGTTTGAGGAGGTGCGGGGTATCGGCGAGTCGGTCGTCCAGGTTTTGTTCTTTGAGGTAGTTGTTGAGGGTTTGGATGAGGAGGTTTCGGATGACGCGCTGGAAGATCTGTTTGCCAAGGGTTTTTTCCACGAGAGAGAGTGGTACGCGTCCGGGTCGGAAGCCCGGCATGACGTATTCTTTCTGGTGTCGGCGCAGTTCGGCTTGGTAGGCGTGCTTGTAGTCTTCGGGGTTAAGGGTGAGGGATACGCGGAGGTCCAGGGGGGTTACACCCTGTTCGGTTTTGATTTCCATGGTGTGGAGGGGATTTGGTTGGGTTGGAGTGCGGATGGCGGGAGTCGAACCCGCACGCCCCGCAGGGGGCACAGGGACCTAAACCCTGCGCGTCTACCAGTTCCGCCACATCCGCAGTTGCGCCAGGTAGTGGTCTGGAGGAATCAACTTTGGGGAAGCAGGGAAAAGTTCCCGAGAAACTTTTTTGGGTAGAACCACGTTAGCCCCAATAAAGTGCTGGGAGTCCTGAAATCTGGGGTGGATGGGCCGAGATTCGCTGGGCAGGCATGTGCTGGTGGAGTTTTTTGGTTGTGATCCGGATTTGTTGAATGATGTGACGCACATTGAGCAGGTGATGTTGCGTGCGGCGCAAGAAGCAGGTGCCACGATTATCAATTCCACGTTTCATCATTTTTCGCCGTTTGGTGTGTCGGGGGTTGTGGTGGTTCAGGAGAGTCATCTGGCGATTCACACCTGGCCGGAGTTTGGGTATGCGGCGGTGGATATATTTACGTGTGGTGAGCCGGTGAATCCCTGGAAGGCTTATCATTTGTTGAAGGAGGAGTTGCGGGCTGAATCGGGTGCGGCGCTGGAGATGCATCGTGGTCAGCTGGATATTTTGAAGCGGAATTCGCGGTGGCAGGTGACGGATGTGGGTGGTTATCCGGTGTTGAAGCCGGAGATTGCGCGGCATGTGTGGTTTACGGAGCGTCATCGGTACATTGCGCAGTCGTTTCGTCATCGTGGAGATGTGTTGTTTCGGAAGAAGTCGGCGTATCAGCGTGTAGAGGTGTATGAGACGTATGCGTATGGGAAGATGCTGGTTCTGGATGGTCTGGTTCAGTTGACGGAGAAGGATGAGTTCATTTATCATGAGATGATTGCGCATGTTCCGTTGCATATTTTGCCGCCGGAGGATTTGCGTGTGTTGATTGTGGGTGGGGGTGATGGAGGTACGGCGCGGGAGGTGGCGCGTCATCCTTATGTGCGGCATATTGACCTGGTGGAGATAGATCGGGTTGTGGTGGAGGCTTCAGAGAAGTTTTTCCCTGAGGTAGCGAGTGGTTTGCATCGTGAGCGTGTGCACTTGCATATTGAGGATGGTTTGCGGTTTGTGAGTCAGGCGGCGTCAGCCAGTTACGATGTGGTGTTGTGTGATGTGTCGGATCCGATCGGTCCGTCGCGAGGTGTATTTACGCAGGAGTTTCATCGGAATTTGTATCGGGTGTTGAAGCCGCGGGGTGTTATGGTGATTCAGAGTGAGGGTCCGTTTTTTGACGAGGAGAAGTTTGTGCAGATTTTTGACATGTTGCAGCAGATTTATGGAGAGCGTGTGTATCCTTACTGGGCAGGGATTCCTTCGTATCCGACGGGTGTCTGGTTTTTCATGATGGGTTGTAAGGGCGATGTGCATCCGTTGAGGACGTTTGACTGGTTGCGTGCGCGGCGGTTTGCTCGTGAGCATCGGTTGCGGTATTATACGCCGGGTGTGCACTGGTCGGCGTTTCAGTTGCCGCCGTATGTGTGTCAGATTCTGGATCTGGATGAGGATTATCTGGTTGAGATGGCGGATAGGGAAGGGTTGTGGAAGGTGAAGGAAGAGTCGGAGTTGTCGGGTGTGGCGACATCGTCTACTGCTTCTTCTTCTGCAGCGACGAATCACCGGTGAAATTGTGAGGTGAGATGGGTGGCGTGCTGGGTTCTTCATCCTCTTCGTCTTTGTCGTCGGGTTTTTCTGAGGAGGTTGTGGTTCAGGAGGTGAAGAGTTTGCTGGAGCCATATTTGGCGACGATGGATGCGTTTCTGGTGGATGTAGAGGTTCATCCTTCGGGCTTGTTGCGGGTGTATGTGGATACGGATGCGGGGATCACGATTGATCAGTGCAGTGAGATTGCGCGGTATTTGCGAGAGCATCTTCAGGATGCGTTGTGGGCGGAGGAGATTGATCGCATAGAGGTGAGTTCGCCGGGGATAGATCGTCCTTTCAAGACGTTGCGTCAGTATCAGAAGTACAGGAACTGGGAAGTGGAGGTTTTGATGCGCGGTGGTGAGCGGTATCGGGGTGTGCTGTTGTATGCGAGTCTGGAGTCAGTCGTGTTGCGTGTTTCGGGTCGTGAAGAGCCGATTACACTTCCTTTTCAGGAGGTAAAAGAAACGCGGCTGGTTCTTCGTTTTTAAATGGGTTTGAGGTAGTGGTTGCAGGTGCGAGAAACGGAGTGCCATGGATCGTTCGCAGTTACAGGCGGCGTTTTCGGAGTTGCGGGATCGCCGGCAGTTTGACCGGGCGTCCATTGCGCGGCTTTTAGAGGAGGTATTTCGGGAGTTGCTCAAAGAAAAGTATGGGACTGATGAAGTGTTTGATGTTCGGATCAATCCGGATACGGGTGTTGTGGAGATCTGGTGGGCGCGAGAAGTGGTGCCTGCGCGAAAAGTGAAGGATCCGTTGCGTCAGGTGAGTATTCGTGAAGCCAAAAAGAAGGATTCGGACTTAGAGGTGGGTGATGTGTTGTATGAGCAGCTGGATCCGGCGAAAGTGTTTGGCAGGCGGTATGCGGCGCGTGCACGTGAGTTGTTGTTGCGTCGTCTGGACGTTTTAAAGAAGCAAAAGATCTATGAGCGCTATCAGGATAAGGTCGGTGAGATTGTTCAGGGAGAGGTGTATCAGGTGTTGCCCACGCGGGATGTGCTGTTGCTGGATGACGATGGGATTGAATTGCTGTTGCCTGTGCGTGAGCAAATTGGTTCGGAGCGATTTCGGAAGGGTGATCTGGTACGGGTTCTGGTGAAGCAGGTGAAGATGACGAAAGACGGTCCGCGCGTGATTGTTTCGCGGACGGATCCGCGGTTTCTTGCCAAGTTGTTAGAGCAGGAGGTGGTGGAAATCATGGATGGGCTGATCAAGATTTTGAAGATTGTTCGGATACCGGGGAAGCGTGCGAAGGTTTTGGTTCAGGCGCTGGATGATCGGATTGACCCTGTGGGTGCGATAGTGGGTGTACGGGGTTCCCGGATTCACGGGATTGTTCGGGAGTTGCGCGGGGAGACGATTGACATTATTCCCTATACGCCGGATCCGGCATTGCTCATTGCGCAGGCGCTGACGCCGGCGACGGTCAACTCTGTGGAGCTGGACGAAGAGAAACGCTACGCCAAGGCATACATTGATCCGGAAGAGGTATCCTTAGCGATTGGTCGGGAAGGGTTGAACATCAAGTTGGCGTCCAAGTTGACGGGCTACGAGATAGACGTGTACCGGGACGAAGGGGTGCGCGAAGGGGATATCCCCCTTACGCAATTGAAAGACCTGCTGGGGGAAGCAATTGTAAATGCGTTCGTGGATGCGGGGATAGAGACGGTACTTACGGCACTGGACTATTCTATGGAGGATTTAAAGCGGTTGGTGGATTTAGAGCCGGAGTTAGTGGAAGAGGCGGTACGGAAGATGACGGCGTACATAGAGGAGAAGAGGGATGCGTCGGTGGGGGCGTCGTCGGG
>JALWYU010000039.1 GCA_026992635.1 Bacteroidota bacterium
GCCCCACCTCACACCAAATCTCAATCCAGCAAATACCGAATCCCCAGCGTCGTCCCAATGTACCACCGACCCATTGGCACGTCAAACATTTCAAAAAATATGGTTCCATTTAGGGAAATTCCCAGGGGAATGTCGTATTCGGTCAGCCACCAGTCAATGCCTCCGCTCAGTACGGGGCCTACATCTATATCCATGAGTGTTCCTGATTCGTAGCGCCAGCCCCAGTTGTTTCGGTAAAGCCAAACACCATAGCGTACAACGGAAAAATTCGCCTGAGCTCCAATGCCCAATTCTACAAAGACGTTGGGAAAGTCCGGGATGTTCAGGTCCCGAAAAACGAAGTGGTAGATCCCCTGGATGTAGAGAGGTCTTGCATAGTAAGCGTAGTCGACACTTACATCATCGTATTGGCTTGTGAATTTGCGTTCAATGCGGTCTATAGCATTCCATGCCCAGCCCCACCAGCCTGTCCGTCCAAAAGATAGGTCAAAGTTGCTGGCGGACTGGTAAAATTTGAGTGTGATGCCGGTGGGTTCGCCCAGTTTCACGCCAATACCCAGACGCTGTGCAAAAAGTAAGCCATTAGCGAGTGTGGTGGCGATGACCAGCCAGCCCCATCCTTTAAGCATTGCCCGATGCATGGCAATTTCCAATTTTGCTTGCTATCTGCAGGTTACTTTCAACGTGCTCGGTCATGGAACAACTTCTGTTCAGTGATAAGGTAGTGCAAAATGATTTTTGGTTACCTGTTGCAAAATGCGTTGAGTGGTCATTGGACTGGAAGAAATCAGCGATTGCCGGAGAGTGAAATTTTTGGACATGTCAGTAACTGGATGTTCTGTGTTCAAACTCTGCACAACAGCATATTACAGTGTTGCTACAGATAAAAACTGACATGTTCCGATTTGTCCCTGAAATTTTTGGGATGCGCTTCACTGTCTCCTCTTTGGTGCTTACCTTGTTGAATGAAAAGTGCCCTGTCGCGAAACAGTGCCTGAATGACTTCGCCAATTCAAACTATCCTGGTTCCAACGGATTTTTCGCAGGCAGCCCGGCAGGCGCTCGTATACGCGGTTTCCTTAGCGGAGGCGCTCCAGGCAAAATTGTATGTGGTGCACGTTGTGGAGCCTATTGCTTATCCTGCCGAGTGGCTGGAAAGCGCCATCAGTCTCCAGTCTATTGAACAGGCGATCGTGCAGAATGCGCACAAAGCCCTGAACCAGCTCCTTCAGGAAACGGTTCAGGGACGTGTTCTCGTGGAAGGGCATATTCTTTTTGGTTATCCGCCCGATGCAATCCTCACTTTTGCCCGCGAGCATGCTGTAGACCTGATTTGCCTTGCTCCGCATGGGCACTCGCTGATTGAACGACTACTGCTGGGAAGTACAACGGAAAAAATCGTTCGGAACGCAACGTGCTCAGTTCTTGTTTACCGAGTGAAAGAACCTGCCACGGCATCTTCCGCTGGGCAGGAGGAGTTGGCAAATGGAAACTGAATTTAAATACCTTTACCCATGAATGTTGTGAAGAGCATGCCGGTGAGCCTGACCGATGACATGAAATACCTGCTTCCAGAGTTGCTGTTCCTTGCTTTACTTCTGGCAAGATGGAAAGACTCATTTCTCGTTCAGCATGTACGGGCGTCTCGCCCTGTGTTTGATCCTGTTTCTGGCTTGCCCCTGCTGGAGGCAATAACAGGTGTTCATTTTCAGGACAAAAAGGAAAGTCAGGACGAACCCGAAAGTGGTGAAGAAGAGGATCTTCCTGAATGGGAGGAGCTTGAGACAGAAGAGGATGAAGAATGGGCGGATGATGAGATGGATGAACTCTGGTCTGAGGACGATGAGGAATGGATGGACGAGGACGAGGAGGAAGAAGATTGGGAAGACCTTGACGACTGGGATGACGACGAACTGGACCTGGACGAATGGGAAGAGGAACTGGAACTGGATGAAGACGAGGACGAAGACTGGGACCTGGACGACCTAGACCTGGATGAACTGGACGAAGACCTGGAACTGGATTTTGACGAAGACTGGGAGGAGGAAGAAGAGGGAGAAGGAGAGGAAGACAAAGAAGGATAAGGCAGTCAGCGATCTGAACCGACACGAGTAAACCAGAAGTATTCCACGGAACTTCCCATTTGGTTCGGATACCCTAACTTTCCAGTGAGCGTACCCTGAAAATCCATGAGCCATGGCATTTAACCTGCCCGACCTCCCCTATCCTTACGACGCACTGGAGCCTTACATTGATGCACGAACCATGGAAATCCACCATACACGCCACCACGCCGGATACGTCAATAAACTGAACGCAGCCATCCAGGGCACGGAACTGGAACAACTCTCCATTGAAGAACTACTTGGCAAAGTCTCACAGCTGCCAGCGGCAGTCCGAAACAACGGAGGTGGACACTGGAACCATTCTCTATTCTGGAAAATCATGAGTCCTAAGGGTGGTGGTGAGCCCGTGGGCAAGATCGCCGACGCCATTAACCAGCACTTCGGGTCATTCAGTAACTTCCGGGAAATCTTTACACAAGCCGCGCTCAATCGGTTTGGTTCAGGATGGGCATGGTTGATCGTTCGCCCTGACGGATCGCTCCATGTGTGTTCTACGCCCAATCAGGATAACCCACTTATGGACGTGGTCCCGGAAGAAGATCGCGGCACACCCATTTTAGGCATTGACGTCTGGGAACATGCGTACTACCTCAAATACCAGTGGCGACGTAATGAATACGTGGAAGCCTGGTGGAACGTCGTCAACTGGCAGTACGTAGACGAGCTCTATCAAAAAGCCACTACCCAGTAAGCCTTTTCAAACCACAGGCCCGTGCATACTTCCCCTGAAGAGTCCCAAACCACAACCCCTGCACTCTTTGCAGGACTCCACCGATATGTTTGGGCATACCTTACATTGGGGAAGTGGCGTCTCTCATTGACCGTTACGCTCTCTGCACTGGTTGCTTATTTGCTTGCGGTGAGGGGATATCCCTCGTGGCTGACGTTTTTTTTGCTGGCGGCGGGCGGCTGGCTCATCGCCATGTCCGCAAACGCTGTGAATCAGTATCTGGAGCAGGACATTGACCGGCAAATGCAACGGACCGCCCGCCGCCCGCTTATCACCGGCGCACTGACAGAACAGGAAGCGCTTGCTTTTTCCATTATCACCTTCCTTGTGGGCTCCCTCTTCCTTTTGCTTTGTGATCCTGTCAGTCTGGTGATTGCATGGTGTGCCTGGCTCATTTATCTGGTTGGCTATACCCGATTTAAGCGTAAGTACTGGTGGGCAATGGAGCTGGGCGCTCTTGCCGGTGCCCTCCCCGTTTTAATTGGCTGGTGGACAGGACAGCACAATCTGGCGCTCCCTGCTTTACTATTGTTTGCCGCCCAGTGGATCTGGCAGTATCCGCATACGTGGGGGTTTCTCGCCCGGTACCGCGAAGACTTCCGCCGAATCGGCATTCAGCTGTGGGCACCCCCTGCACAATGGTATCCCTGGCTTGCTACTGTGCTCGTCCTGGCTTTTGCCTTGCTGAGTACAGCGACAGCCTATGCATTGCAGATGGGAACATTCTGGATTTTCAGCACGGCAGTCTGGAGCCTTATAGGAAGCTTTGCAATACTCTGGTTTGGTCTCCGTAAGCGTAACGATACTGCCATTATCGTCACAAACCTTCTTCTGCTTCCTGTGACTTACGTATGGCTGGTGGTAGGGACATGGTTTAATGGCTGAGCAACCATAGGGAACACGCAGCAGTAGTGAATGGCGCCTGGTGCTTGTGCTGGCACGTACTGGTGCACTCACCTTGGTTATGGTCGGTTCAGGTCCCAGTCAATCGGTGTAAGACCATGCATCGTTAAGTAGGCATTGGCTCGGGAGAAGTGGCGACAACCAAAGAATCCCTGATTTGCCGAGTAGGGCGACGGATGCGCCGCCGTCAACACCAAGTGTTTAGACCGGTCAATCAACCGCACTTTTTCCTGGGCGAATTTCCCCCACAACATAAATACCACATGTCTCTTTTTCTCTGAAATCAAGGCAATGACGCGATCGGTGAACCGTTCCCAGCCGATTCCCCGATGACTGCCTGGCTCATGCGCGCGCACCGTCAAAATCGCATTCAGGAGAAAGACACCCTGACGCGCCCATTTTTCCAGGTTGCCCGAAGGAGGTGGAGGAATCCCCAGATCGTTTTGCAACTCCCGAAAAATGTTTTGCAAAGATGGGGGGATGGGAATGCCATCGGGCACCGAGAAACACAAGCCATGTGCTTGCCCCTCCCCATGATAGGGATCCTGCCCCAGGATCACCACTTTCACTTTCTCAAAGGGTGTCAAATTGAAGGCATTGAAAATCAATGGGCCGGGCGGATAAATCGTTTTGCCTTCCGCTTTTTCCTTTAATAAAAACGCTTTGATTCGCCGAAAGTAGGGTTTTTCAAACTCGTCGGCAAGCAACCGTTTCCACGAGGGATGAATCCTGGGATTGACGCGGGGCAATTGCTCTTCTACAGGTCGGTTCTCTTCAGGTTCGGAAAATTCCGAGCCAAACAAAGGGAGTGTCCTGGGGCACATGGAGCTTCCCACAATCCGATTTGTCGCAGTTAGTGGTTGTCCAGGATTAAACCCTTGCCCTGGGGACCTACTCCCAGCACATGCGTCAGATACGCGCCTTCATGCCCTGTCCACAGGACGGCAACAACTGAAATCACCAGCACGACTCCAGTAAGCCACCACAGTAAATTTCGGAGGCGGGGGATAAGTCCTTGCCAGTGGGCGAAGCCCTTGAGGACAAGCGCCAGTAATCCACTGTAAAATGCCAGATCTGCCCATCGTTCATGCTCTGCGAGCGTCTCAAGGACTTCGGAAGGCTGATTACCCGCTACATGCGGATGAAACACTGCTAAGCTGAGCCAGGCACCAACACATGCCAGAATCAACAAGCCAAATGTAAAGCGGGAGGTCGTCCATTGCCCCCATCGTTCTATCCAGTGGGAGAGCATTGCCAGCGGAAAAAGCACAATTGGAAAATGCACCACCAGCGGATGCAGCGTGGGGAATGCCTGCCACCCACCACCATGACCATATACTGCCATAGGCGCCAAACCTGCAAGAACCACAACCAATCGTACAGAGCGAGTTTGCCACGCGATTCTCTTTCTTTCTCTGCTGTCCTGTTCCTGAATCATTGCTATCGTAGGCTGAGTGCGTGCCTCCTCCCTCCCCAGCCCTTGCTTTGATTTACTTGACAAACAACCCTTTACGCAATTCAAATTCGCCCTTTCCGGCAAAGTAATTGTCCACGTAGATCTCCACCTGATAGATGCCAGGGAGGAACTTCTTGAGGTCTTCGGGTTTCTCCCAGATCACGCACAGGTTGACGTCTTTCCCGCTGTAGTTGAAGTCCTGCTTGATCGTGTATTTGATTTCAGCATTGTGGGTTTTGTCTAAGAATACGCCGGAGCCCTTGGATTTGTCGTAGAACAGCTTTTGGCTGGGGTCCGTCAGCCGAACATACGCTGTCTTTGTACCGGGATTAACGATAGGATGATGAAACACATCAAAACAGACCTTCAACTTTTTCGCTTTGGCAGCATTTTGTGTGGGGACTTCTTCACCACCTTTTAAGCGCAAGCCCATACCCTGAACATTGCCCGCACGCAAAATCTGTGCGTCTTCAATGGTTTTTTCCAGGTTCTTACGCTTTGCCTGCTCTTGCTGGAGTGCGGTTTCCAGCTGTGCCTTTGCCGCCAGCAACTGCTGATTTTCCTGCCTTAACGAATCTATCGTGGCTTGCAATGAGCGGATCTCAGCCTCCAGTGCCTGAACCTTCTTTGCCATTTTACCATAACGCCCACGCCAGTACCGGATCTTCTTTTGCAGGTCTTCAATCTTTGCCAGCAAAACCTGAATAGAATCGCTAAATTCGTCGCGCTCCGCCTGAACCGACAGCAAAACGTTTCGGAGAGAGTCTAACCGTTGAAGTAACCGCTGACGCTCCTCCTGCAACTCCTGCTTTTCTCTGTATGTGATCTCATACTTCTGCTTGTACTGCTGACCGGAATACCAGAAGTATGCCAGCAAACCCAGCACAATGATCAACAGCACCAACAAGAGAATCGCCGCCCGATTCCGACTGCGCTGACCACCTTCTACCATGTCTCACCACGATTTTCCAGAATCAATCCACTTTATCTGTAAGGTACACTCCTTACACAAACCAGTAAACAAGGGTTTACAAGAAATCGTTCCACCTGTTCGTTCCTTTTTCCAGAAATTTGCCAAATCGTGTGTGTGCTCCATGAATCCATTGACGCTTTATCTGATCCAACAGGAAGTTTCGCTGTCTTCTTTGTTGTTTCTGGCGGTACGGACCGTGGGTTGTGTATCTAAATACGAGGCATTACCCCATCACTGGCAGGAGCTGCTCGCAGAAACCAATCTTTCTGACCAGTACTTTTCAGGGTGGGCGGGCATGCATCCGCTGACGGGGCGCGTCGTCGCCATTGCAATGGCATATTTTTCGCTGGAAGGGGATGCGTCGCTGGAAGTCCGTCTGCTCCAGATTCCCAATCAGGTTGTGCGCCAGTCGGATGACCCTATCGCGCTGATTACCCAGCAAGAGAAGCGTTGCCTTCGGTATGCACTGGACCTGTTCCAGCGATTTATTCGCTATCTGGAAGCGCGTAAAGGTCCTTATCCCCCACCTCAGATCCCATTCTATTTTACCGGGTTTCAGCTTGCCGAAAAGGGTTTGCCTATCCTTTGCCATCGCCTGATTGCCCAGCATTTGCCGCTCCCTCCTTATCTGGCTCATCTTATGGGCTTGAACTATAATCCTTTTGTGGTAGATCTTGCGCGGTTGTGGCGAGTAGGGGGCTGGGGAAAAGTCCCTTCCCTCAACATGCTCCGTGAAATCTGCTTTGCCAGTACGTCAGTAGACACAAATCCTCCTCACCAGTTTCTAACAGGTGCACAAATCCACAGAGCTTTCTGGGAGGAGCCCAATGGGGACGCACGCCTCGCTCAGGACCTCACGCAAGAGCTGCAGGTGGTTGCCCATCTTATCTGGCAGTGGAAGGGGCGTGCACTAAAGGAATTCCCATCTGTGCACATTCAGGCGGTGGATTGGCAAGCCGATTCAGAATAGGAAATGAATCCGCGGAAAATTCTCAAACCATGTCCAGCACGCCTGAAATTTATGTCTATGCTCATCGGCTCACACGACGTTTTGACGAACAAATTGCTGTGAACCAGGTTACCTTCCAGATTGCCCGTGGAGAAATCGTGGGGTTTCTCGGACCCAATGGTGCGGGGAAAACAACGACGATGCGTATGCTGGTGGGGTACCTGCTACCCGACCAGGGATACAGCCAGATTCTGGGGTATGACTCCGTGCGCGATGTGTATGAAGTACGTCGGCACGTAGGGTACCTCCCCGAAAACAATCCCCTCTACGTGGATATGTACGTTCGTGAATTCCTTCTTTATATGGCACGGCTTTATCGGGTTGGCAAGCCCGAGCAACGTGTGCGTGCAGTGATTGAGCAAGTAGGCTTGACCCGAGAAGCCCACAAACGGATTCGCGCCCTATCCCGGGGTTACCGCCAGCGTGTGGGACTTGCCCATGCACTTCTGCATAATCCAGAGGTGTTCATCCTGGATGAACCCACTTCGGGCTTGGATCCTGTTCAGGTTCAGGAGATTCGGGCGCTGATTCGCGAGCTCGGTAAAGAGCACACCATCATCTTATCCACCCACATCCTGCAGGAAGTAGAGCAAATCTGTACGCGCGTACTGATCATTCATCGGGGAAAGCTGATAGCCGATGCGCCGCTTCAGGAATTACGCCGGCTACCCGGACGATTACCTACAGTGCGTGTTCGGTTTCGCCTTCCTCCAGACCAATCACTTGAGCGAATTGCCAGCCAGATAGAAAGGGAAATTCCGGAGGTGCAACACGTTGAAGTCATCCCCTCTGAGAATGTCATTCGCCTGACAGGTAGTCGGTCTGACCACCTGGCGGAGCAGGTATTCTGGTTTGCAAGTCATCGCAAGTTGCCCCTTTTAGAACTCACAACCGAAGAGCATCCTCTGGAAGAGGTCTTTCACATTTTGACGCAAGACGCTGCCCGTCAACCTTCTCCTGCAAGTGCCACGCCAGCGGCACATGCCTGAAAAAAAGACAAATGTGGGTGATCTGGCGGCGCGAACTGGCAAATTTTTTTGCTTCGTTTACGGGTTATCTGGTGTTGTTGATGTTTGTGGTGAGTACGTGGCTGGTCTTGTGGATCTTTCCTGAAACCAGTGTGCTCACCTACGGCTACGCCACTTTGCAACCCCTGTTTGACATTGCGCCCTGGCTCTTTTTATTGCTCTCCGCGGTTCTGACTGGCAGGCAACTCGCTGAAGAACAGCGCCTTCAGACCATTGAATTGTTGTTGACGCGTCCTGTATCCCTTGCAGCGATTCTGTTGGGCAAGTTTTTGGCGGTCATAACCATGATGGGTGTGGCGTTGCTCCTGACGGTGCCCTATGCCATTGCGCTGGCATGGCTGGCAACCCCCGTAGGCAACGTGGATGTCTCTGCAATGATAGGGAGTTATGTGGGTTTGTGGTTGATGACCTGGGTTTTCTCCGCGTGTGGACTGCTGCTCTCCGCCCTGACGGATAGTCAGGTCATTGCGGTGGTTGCTACCGTTTTCGCCAACTTTTTCCTGTACTATGGGTTTATGGGTATCAGCCAGCTGCCCATCTTCACCGGGAAAATAGACTGGTATCTTCAGTGGTTAAGTCTGGCGTATCATTATCAGACACTGGCGCAGGGCGTACTGGATACCCGCCACTTATTCTTTTTTGTCAGCCTCAGTGGGCTTTTCCTCTTCTGGACGCATCTTCTGGTGGAAGCCCGCCGGTGAAACAGGTACGTGGACAGGGGGCTGAACACGCCAGTGCCATTCTGCCTGAAACAACCGGCGAATGTCCTCAATCCGGTAAGAAAGCATGGTGAGGCGTTCTACCCCCATGCCAAAAGCAAATCCTGAATACTGTTCGGGGTCAATCTGACAATTTTCTAAAACGGCAGGATCCACCATACCACATCCCAGGATTTCTACCCAGCCCGTACGCTTGCACACGGCGCAACCCTTGCCGTCACAGAGTGTGCATGAGACATCCATCTCAAAAGAGGGTTCCGTAAACGGAAAGTAAGAAATCCGGAACCGGGTCCGCGTGGCAGGACCAAAAAACTGGCGGGCAAAAGCATTGAGCGTACTTTTGAGGTCGGCAATCGTCACGTGCCGATCCACATAAAGCCCTTCTACCTGGTGGAATTGAACATGTGCCCGCGCCGAGACTGTCTCATTCCGATAAACCCTGCCAGGTGCAATGATCCGGATAGGGGGGCGCATCTTTTCCATAACACGGATCTGGACAGGCGAAGTATGCGTGCGCAGCAGGACGGGTGGGTCGTCAACCCGAATGTAAAACGTATCCTGCATTTCGCGGGCAGGATGATCTTCGGGAATGTTCAATGCGGTGAAGTTGTACCAGTCGGTTTCTATTTCGGGTCCTTCAGCAATCCAGAAGCCCAGCCGCATGAAAATGGTGCAGATCTGGTTGAGGGTGGCGGTCAGTGGATGGGATGGACAGGGCGTTAAGCCGGGCAGGGTGGTCCACACGCCGGGGAGCGTAGGGTCGGGGAATGCCTGAACCTCCGCATGCTGTGTGATGACTGTTTTCCATGCTTGCCATCTTTCCTGATAGGCGGTTCGGAGTGCGTTCAGGGCTTTGCCAATGACGCGTTTTTCTTCGGGGGGGGCTTCACGCAGAATTTGCTGGATTCGGGCGAACAATCCGTTGGGTTTACTGGTGAAAAACTGCTTGAGTTGCTGGAGTTCTTCCGGTGTAGAAGGGTTGGTGTTCAGGCGCTGATAGCCTTCTTCAATCAGGCGTTCCCACTGGGTAGATGAAGAGACGCTCCCCATGAACCGGACTTTTTGACAACTTACTCAGGAGGGTTGAACCATCTCAGGTGTACCGGAGAAAAAGCCAGATCAGATAGCCTGCATAAACCGACAGGAAAATAGGGGCATAGGCGCGCGGCAGGTAATAGCCGCGGAAGTAAGGGTTTGCCAGAATCAGCAGGGCACCTGCTAAAGCCACCAGCAGGTCTACCAGGTACACCTTCTGAAAGACAATGGGCTGAATTAACAGGGAAACACCCAGCACCCCAGATAAGTTGAAAAAGTTGGAGCCAAAAACATTGCCCAGCATAATACTGGAGGCTTTTCGGCGAACCGAAGCAATCGTTACAGAGATTTCTGGCAGGGATGTGGCGACCGCCAGAATCACTGCACTCAAAGCATAGGATGCAATTCCTGATAACTGGGCAAGGTGGGCGATCTGGCGAACGGCAAGCCATCCCCCACCACTGAGCAAGATCAATCCCACGCTTGTGAGTAGAAAAATTCGGGGCCAGGGTGCGATCTCCTCTACCTGCTCCGGAATATACGCCTTTTTGCCCGCCGTCTGATACAGAACATACAGAAACGCGGCGAGGATCAGCAAAAGTATCAAGCCAGTATTCCAGTACAGGGGGATGCCCGGTACGTGTTGCTCTCTGCCTGGGTCACTGACCACCAGCAGAAATAAAACTGACAAACCAATAAACATGGGGATTTCAATACGCCGAACAGCCGACTCTACGCGTAATGCCATGACCAGCAGTGCAACCCCTGGGATCAAAAACGTATTGCATACATTGCTACCCAGGACATTACCCACCACCACTTCTCCATACCCCTGAATGGAAGCACTTACCGAAGATGCCAGTTCAGGCAGAGAGGTGCCAATTGCCACGATGGTCAAACCTGTTAGCCGTTGGGACCATCCCGTACGGCGACTGAACAAAATCGCACCATGCACAAACAGGTCGCCGCCATAAACCAGTGCAGACAAGCCTGCAATTAGAAGGATCAGTGTGATGGTCCAATCCAGCCAGAGGGGTAACTCCATGGTATCCAGGCTTTAATGCTTGGAGGTGGGTGCCGACCGGGTAGAAGCACTCTGCAGTGCTTCATCTTGTAAAGAATTGTCCGGTTGCGGAGTCATCGCTGACGAAAAGCCCAGGCATGTGCGAAGGATACGGGGGGAAAGTGCGCCCCATCGCAGAAATTCGTGATGAAATGCAGCGAGTTGATTTTTCTTATCAGATTGGGAAGAAGCATGTTGTGCGAGCCATTGCTGGCGTATGGAGTGGACAAACCGGACACCCGCAAAATAGGATACCAGCTGAACAGCCGAGAGTTGCTGGCGTAACCATTTGGCACGGCGCTCCGCTTCTTCCTGCAGTGCTTCACGGAGCATGGCATCTGCGGAACGCGCAGAAAGCCCTTCTAAATGAAAGCGAATATCCAGAATTGCATTGGTTACGATGCGCAAAAACCATTTTCGGTAAACCAGCTTCCACAGGGGGTCAGGGTTCCAGCCCAGTTCTTCAATGAGCTGTTCAGCGTACACTGCCCAGCCTTCTGCGTATACCATGTTGGGAAAGAGGGTGGTCAGTGGTGGCGCATGCCGCAAAGCATAACCCATTTGAACATAATGTCCGGGCATGGCTTCGTGGATGTTCAGGATTTCCAGGGTATACCGGTGGTATTCGTACAGGAAGGATTGGCGTTCCTCTTCAGGGAGTTCGGAAAGTGGATCCACATAATAAAAGATAGGCTGGTTGGGCGTATAGGCGCCTGGCGGATGGACTGACGCCCCTGCACCTGTGCCCCGATAGTAGGGTGGCGTCTCTTCAATGCGCAGGGTCGGTAAATTATCCAGTGGCGGAAACGCACCACTTGCCCGTACAAAGGCACGAAGTGTTTCTACTCCCTGGCGTAGTGCGGCAAAAAAGGTTTCAGGGCGATATGCCAGTTGCCGGGCGACACGCCGAAGCAACTGACGAACATCCTCCCAGGTTCGGACAGTGGGATCTATGGTTTGAGCGAGGGTGTGCATTTCTTCAAGGAGGTGGCGCCGGGTTTCTTCGGCTTCCTGGAGGAGTGCTTCTGGCGATTGCGGAATATCCAGCCAGAGTTGCCACAGGCGCCGGTAGATGGGTTCAGTCAGGCGGGCGGGTGCCCACACGCGTTGTTCTTTGAGCTGGCGTTCCAGTGTGGCTTGCCAGGTTTTTAAGGTGGCAATGGCTGTGGACGTATAGTGGATCAGTCGGTTTTGGAGTCGGGCATCGTGAATTTGTTTCAACAGATGGGTTTGCCAGTCCGTGAGGGCTGTGCACATGCCCTGGACTTGCCGGAGTGCCATCTGCGTTGCCGCCTGTGTGGGTCGTTCCACCTGATTGCGCAATGCCCAGATACTGAGAGGGAGCTCTTCCAGAAAAGCAAGGTAGCCTTTCAGTTTGTCGGGTAAAGGCAAAGGGGCAAAGAACAGGAAGCGTTCTACGCCTTGCAAGGGGTTGAACCAAAGAGGATTCGTTGTCCAGGGTCGCCAGTCCCGAACTAAGAATTCCCAATATGCGATTTGGCAGGCAACGATCTCGCGTTCTACAAAGGGAAGTTGCGGAAGGATATGAAGGCGAGTCCACGCGCAAAACCGAAGGACTTCGTCCTGATGTTGAATGGTCCATGCACGGGGATAGTAGATTGTGTGCCACGCCCCCTGATCTAAGAAATATCCGGGGAAGAGGTGTTCTGCCCGTTGAAGCCAGTTGCGAGCGGGTTCAGGTATCCGATCATAAAGTTGCATTGGTCAGGTGGGATTTTTCCTGGGGTAGACGTTGTGCCGGAAAGAAGACCCGTGGACCGCTGACCACAAACGCGATAAAACATACAGAAGTTGCCAGGATACCTACGGGCAAGCCAAACAGTTCAATGGCGAGGATACTGGCGGCAATTGGCGTGTTGAGGGTTCCTGCCAGGAACCCGACCATACCCAGAGCGGTGAATACCACGGGATCTGCCTGGGGGACAAGGTGCCCAACTGTCCCCCCTAAGGCGGCACCCACAAACAGGATTGGCGTGACGGTTCCTCCTACGCCCCCACCAGCAATAGTCATAGCAGTGGTGAGCGTTTTCCCGAGAATATCCTGGGGAGAGGCATTGCCTGTAATCAGAAAGTTGTGCAGCTGGTTGAAGCCCAAGCCCAGATAGCTGGGTCCCAGCCACAAGCCCATCCACACGATGAACAGTCCGCTGACGAAGCCGCGCACGAACGGGGGCATGGAGACTTTTTGGCGCCACACCCACAGGACACGAAACAGGGCAATGAAGAAGAAGGCGGCAAACCCCAGCAGAATGCCCAGAAAAATGATTTGCAGGACAGTGAGGTTGGTTAAACCCGGCAAAGCATAGATGGGCGCACGGAAATAATGGACGCCCATCCATGTGGAAACATGATAGCTGATTAAGCCGGCAACGACGGCAGGCAACAGTGCCGAATATGGCAGAGAACCCACATTAATCAGCTCTGCGCCAAAGATTGCGCCTGCTAAGGGTGTGCCAAACGCGGCGGAGAACCCTGCACTGATTCCACAGATCATAAGGCGTTGCCGAATTGCGGGTGTGCGGAAGAAGCGCCCGATCCATCCGCCTAAGACAGCACCGATATCGGCGGCAGGGGCTTCTTTTCCTAAGGAGCCGCCACTCCAGATAGTACCCAGTGAGAAGGCAAACATAGTGAGTGCCCGTCCTAAAGGCAAAGATTGGTTTTTTCGGATGGCGTACAGGACTTCGTTGGTTTCTGCCGGTTGCCAGGCATCGGGTAATCGGGCTGAGCACCAGGCAATAGCGCCAAGTACCACCGGTAAAATCAAAAAGAAGCCCGGTTCACTACCCCACCACTGTATGCCCGCTTCCAAAATCAGCAAAAATGCCCCTGCAGCGATTCCGACGATGCTACCCACGATAATCGCCAAAGTCAGCCATTGCAATGTATTGCGGAAGAGGCGCAATTCTACTTGCCAGTCTGGAGTATGCCATTGTTCCTGGAGCCACTGCCACAAACGCTTTACAAATGCCGATGTGCGCAAAAGGTGCTGGCGTAGGCATCGGGCTTGAACCGACATGTGAAGCCCAGCGACTGAACATAACCCTTTGCTTGCGCATACACCCGAAAAGAAGGGTAGAACGGGTTGGGATTCACGTCTACGTGAATCTCTATGGGTATTTGCCATTGCTCACAGACTTTCCGGAGGCGCCGACCCACTTCCACCGAAAAGATGACTTCCTGAAACAGGCGTTCTTGCATAGACATAGGTCGGGGGACATGCCAGCGCCGCCAGTAGGAGTATGCGCCGGCGCCACGCCGGACAATCACCACTGAAGTCACAAAGTGTACAGTCTGCTGTGAAGAGACGTATACGGAGTCGGTTCCGATCCACAGACGGAGGTCGTACCCGGCTATACGCTCTTGTGCTAACGCATTTTTTAACTCGTCCAGTAGAGAGCGGTGGAGCGGGTACCCGTCGTAGCGTTTCCATCCCTCAAGCCAGGCTTCCCAGGAGAACGCCCGTGGATTTCCAGTGTTCTCTTGGCAGTCAGGAAATGAAGCAAAGCAAAAGGCAATGCAGTAATTTACTTTGCGAACCCCCTTCGTTGAAAAATAGTTCCCTTTCACGTGCCAATTTTGCGCAGGTGTTCGTTTGCAATGAAAAGGGAGGAAGGCAATCGTGCGTGCGGGAACAGGGTTTGGGCAATTGGTTTTTCGGCAACGTGCAAGGCAGTTTCCATTATTCTGTGCTTTGTGGTGGAGGGGGTTGTGTACTGGTGTCGCGTTTGCCGGTGTTTGTATAGGCTTGTGGTTTCGTGTTGATGCGCAGTCGGTTCAAGTTCTTCACCTGCCCTGTACTGAACGTGGGTGGCATGCTCTGCCCAAGCCTGTTCATGCTGTGGCGTGGCATCCTCACATCACTGTGTGGATACAAACGGAGGAGGGCATCTGGAGACAGTGGCAGATGCCCGACACCTTCTGGAAATGGCATGTGGGCAAGATCTATGTGCCGGAAACGCTGGCATGCCGGCAAATCCGACTGCTCATCCGACCCTTTGGATTATCCGTTCCAGAAACCCTGTGGGTTGCACCTGCTTTGGGCAAGCGTTTGTCGGTAGATTCTTCACAGGTGTCAGATACAATTCTTGCTGTGCATGCTGGATTGTCGGCTTCCGACTCCCTCTGGTTCTTTTTCTATGAGGATCTGGAGGAGGAAGCACCGCTTCGCCTCCGTGGTAATTTAGAGCAATCGGCACTTGCCGGTACGGGCACCAACCTCTCTGCCACGTCTGGCGTTGATCTCTCTATAGAGGGTCGGTTGACGCCAGAGTGGACGGTCCGTGGTTTTTTGACGGATCGCAGCTTGCCTGTCCAGCCGTCAGGGATTTCGCAGGAGATTCAGGAGTTTGACCGGATCTTCATAGAGGCGCGTTATCGTGAGGAAGCGCGGATTCGTGCAGGAGATGTGTTTGTCCGTGCAGACCATGCGCTGTTCCCTTTTCAGTGGAAAGCCCGGGGCTTGTCCATTGCTTATACATCGGGCGGTGAGCAATTCACCGGGCAGATTGCTTTTCCCAAAGGACATTTCGCGCGTGTGGAGCTGGCGGTGGAGCCTGGCGTGCGTGGTCCTTATCGGATTACGGTGCCGGGCAGGACATTTATTGTGATTTTAGCCGGGACGGAACGAGTCTGGCTGAATGGTCAGCGCCTTTATCGGGGGGAAGATGCCCATTACATCATCAATTACAACACGGGCGAGATCTGGTTTACAGAGCGTGTATTGTTCAGTGAAGCCAGCCGTGTGATTGTGGAATTTCAGTATATGGAGCCGGGCAGTCAGCAGGTCCTGTGGTCGGTAGGTTATGGTCGGGGTAGGGGTAGGTGGTCGTGGTCAATTCATGCGGCAAGTCAGCAAGATCAGCGCACGCCCTTTCTTCGTACGCTTCAGGGTCGGTTGTCTGGGCTGCCGGCAGGAGGTGCTTTTTCGGATTCGGTCGTCGTCGTGTGGAGCCCGCGAAAAGTACCAGTTTCGCTGAGCGATCCCGGAGGAGGGCAAACTGCCCCCGTGCTTTACCGGCTCATAGACACAGTTGTGCAGGGGATTCGCTATGATTCTGTGCTGGTTTATGTACCTGATCCACAGCGTTATGATTCTCTCTATGAAGTGGTGTTTACCGAGGTGGGTTGGGGCAAAGGAAATTATGTTCTGGCGGAGGTTCTCGTCAATGGAAAGGTTTACCGGTGGGTGCCTCCGCAGGATGGCGTACCCTCGGGCAACTATGAGCCCATCCTCATCCTCCGCACACCGCAAAGTACAACCTGGGCAGGTTTTCGTCTGCAGTGGGCGCTGGATTCCATGCACCTGCACACGCTGGATGTAGCGGCCTCGTACTGGGTGCCCTCCCGATTGGCGCCTCCTCAAACGCGATCTGTGGAAACGGGGTATGCTTTTCGGTACTGGGGACGCTTAGCTCGCTGGTCATGGACTGTGGAATATCAACACGCCCGCTATCGGGTACCCGAACGCATCCGACCTGTAGAATTTCGGCGTGCCTGGGGCTATCTGGTGGATTTTCGTCGGGATCTGTGGCTGGTAACCCTTGCGCGCACGGCTGGCAGTGCATCACGCTGGGAGGTCCAGGCACTGGTCCAGCAACGCACTACAGGTGTGCGCAACCAGTTGCACTGGCAAACTATGGGGTTTCAGGGTCGTGTTCCCCTGACTGTGATTCGCAATGACTCGCTCTTTTCGCTGACGGCATTTCCCCAGTTGCAATTGCATCGGGCATTGCTGGATTCACTGTTTCTTTTTCAGGTGCGAATGGAGGGGGAAGCACTGATGCGCCGGACGTTCGCGAATCCCGTCTGGGATTCGCTTTCCATACTTATTGGGCGTACGCGATTTTCCCTGCAGATGCCGGTTCATTCTTCCATAGTTGTAGAGATGGGGGGGCGCACAGAGACGTATGCACGTATGGCTGTCCACAGTGTTCGGACTACCTGGTTAGGACAGGCTGGTGTCCGTATTCATTCCTCTGGGTGGACAGGGCAATTACGCCTGGGATTGCGCACTTTACGCAATCAGCAACTTTTCCCTGTGGTTTTTCTCCAGATGGAAAAGCGGGCGGTGGGTCGTCGTGGGCAAAGCAGTCGGTTCAATGGTCTGACCGGCAGGGTGTCCTATCAGCTGGACATTCAGCAGATTCCCCGCTATACCGTTCAGTTCATTCCGGTGGCGCCCGGCCAGGGTACGCACACCTGGATAGACCAGAATCAAAATGGTGTTCAGGAGATCTTTGAATTTCTGCCGGCACGCTTTCCAGACGAAGCCACTTACATCCAGACGTATGCACCCAGTGGCGATTACCTTGAGGGCATCGCTGTACAAACTACGGGATGGGTTCGCCTCGCGCTTTCCCGCCTGACATTTCAAGCGCATTTTTCGGGTCAACAGGCGCGGTTACCAGGCTCGTCGTCAGCACCTTCTGTCGTGCTTACTCTTGGGGATATCCTTCCTCTGCCCGATACGGTTCGTCTCTACCGGATGCAGCTGTACACGACGCAAACTTTGAACTGGCGGGTAAGTCAAATGTGGCGTCCCGCAATTATGCATCGGTGGACCTACACTGTCTATTTCACCACCAGTGGCAGATACCTTCGTCAGACGCGAGCCATAGAAGGAACACCTGAATTCTTCGTTGCTGATTGGCGTTTTCGGGTATTGCCTACACTCCGGTGGACACAGCGAATCAACCAGTACATGCTTCGCCCTGACCAGAACTATGCTATTCAGGGGTGGGCAGCGGGTGTTACGGTTCAGCGTGCGTTTCGCCGGTGGCAGGTTCGTGCTGGGGGTACCCGTCAATGGTTGTGGTTATCTCCTGGGGAAGGCTTATTCCATGTGTACAGGGCGGAGGGGGAGGGACGGTATCGCTTGCCTCAGGGCGCCCTGACTGTGCGCATTCAGTATGTGGTGGTACAAGGCGATACGTTGCCCGGTGCCGTCGCCCTTTACGAAATCACGGAAGGAACGGGCAGGGGCAGGAACTGGATTGTAGAAGGTCAAGCCCGATTCTTTGTCGCGCAGGGTTGGGAGCTTTTGGGCATTTATCAGGGTCGGTGGCTGCAATCGTATAGGGGTCGGGCACGACATACTTTTCAGATTACTGTGCGGTATTCGTTTCAGTGATCGGGTGGATGTCGTCGGGTTGATCTGAGTCAGGTGCTGGGAATTCGTATCGTCAGCAACTTGTTCTCAAAGAATGGAGGGCTGTGCAGGCAAAGGATGGGATAGATGGTTGGGCGAACCAGTAGTTGGGTAGGGCTGGCAGTACTCATCCTTTCAGGGTGGCATGGGCTGATTGCCCAGACAGGATCATCTATGCAGGTGGTGGTTCGTGATGCTCTGACGGGTCGGGCAGTACCTTATGCGGTGGTTCGTATTCAGGGGCGAATGGCAGTTACCGATAGTAGTGGCCGGGCAAATGTTGCACTTGATGGGTCCTGTCAGGCTTGCCCCATAGATGTGAGGCACTCTGGGTATGAGCACTATGTGGATACGGTGAGGGTGTCAGGTGGAATGCCAATTACGGTTTTTCTGATGCGGAAGATTACACAGTTGCCGCGGGTAGACATTGTTGGTCGGAGGGGTGGTTCCGGGTTAGTTCATCGGTCGTATTCGGGTGAGGGGTTGCCGGGCTCGCTGACGGAGGAGGTAGCCCGTGTACCCGCTGTTCAGTTTTCGCGGGTTGCGGGTTGGGACACGCGTCTTTCCATAGAGGGGATAGATAGTCGTCGGCTATTCGTCTCTATAGAGGGTGCACCCATGTATTCGGTTTGTCCGATGGAGATGGGTGGGTGTTTGTCGGGGGTGTCCAGTGCCCTTGCAGACGATATCGTACTGACCACAGATATCAACTACAGTGGGTTTAGCAGGTTGAACGTTTCGGGTTTACGGATTCCATATGGTGTGGAGCCGGGCGGGTCGGCATCGGTTTTTACCCAGGTGAATTCGGCGTCTATGGGGTATGAATCTGGAGCGAAAGCGGTTTACTGGCGTCGGCACTGGGGAATCGGTGGTGTGTTCACCTATGCCCGGCATAATGACTACTACACTGCGAGAGGGAGGCTGGACAACACCGGTTATGTACAGGTCAATGGGTTGGTCAAACAGGTTGTTCGCCTGAAAAAGTGGGGTGTGGTGGAAGGGGGATTACTCACGCTTCAGATTTGGGATGCCGGGTATCCGGGTCTGGCAGCTTGGCTGGATCATGAGGGGAGGACGATAGGCTTTGCCCGCTATACACGGATTGGCAGGCGCTTGAGTCTACAAAGTGGTTTGACTTATCAGGGTGCTGTGCACATGATGCGCATGCGCATGCAACGGGACAGTATGGTAATGGAAATGCTGTCGGGTGCGAATTCACAGATTGCTAATTGGCAAACAGAGATGCACTTTAAGTGGCGGGAGCGCGTGCGTGTCCTTGCCACGTTATATGGCGAGCACTGGCGGATGGACGCTTATGTGGGTCGGTCGGAGTCATCGGGTCAGCGCCGTCCTCAGATTGATCAGGGGTTACGTGAGGAGGGGCGGGCAACAGCGGGTGCCCGCATAATGGTTGTGCCAAATCGCCTGATCAGCGAGTTGCGCATTGGATATGGTGTTGCACGGTGGTTGGCGTCCGGGCATAATGGTAAGCGTGTGGGGTTGCCTATAGCATCCTTTGTGCTGTATGCGTATGGTTGGGAGGGTGGCTGGTCCTTTGCCCTGACGGGTGGGTATAATTATCGGCTACCTACGCTGGTTGAGCTTTACCGGGAGCAGGTGGTTGTGGCAGGCAGGTACTTACTGGTTGGGCGTGGTGACCAGTTAAATCCGGAGCGGGCGTTTATTTTGCGGGTCAGTGGTGAGAAGTCGTGGCTGGCAGGAAAACTGAATGTTTCGCTGGCACTTTTTTCCAGAAGCATTCAGGATTACATTGTGTTGCAGGTGGATACGGGTGTTGGGGTGTTGGTTTCGGGTGTGGCGGGCATTGCCTACTATGTGAATGTGCCAGGTGTGTGGATTGCTGGCGTGTCTGCCACGGGCAGGTGGCATCTGGCGCGCTTTACCGGATCTGTGTCCGTAGACTACACGTATGGTCGGATGTGGAATGGTGCACCAGCTCCGTACATTGCGCCATTGACGATTCGTGTGCGTGCGGGATATGGGTTTGGGAAAAGCTGGCGGTTTTTGGGTGGCGTAGAGCATCAGTTTGCGCAGGATCGGTACAATCCGGCGTTTGGTGAGGTGGCGACGTGGGCATGGACGGCAGTCAATGCAGGACTTGAATGGGAGGGGGATTGGGGCAGGTTCCAGGTGATGGGGAAAAATTTGCTCAATCAGTATTACCGGTATCATTTAAGTCCGGTGACGGTGTATGAGCCGGGCAGGCATGTGGAAGCCCGGTTGCAATTGAATGTGGATTGGCTGGTTGGCAGTTGGCGTCGGCGAAGTGCTGTGGGTCATCTGGTGGTACGTGTTCCGATTCGGTGTGAGCGCTGTCGGGGTACGGTGTTGAAGGCGTTGAAAGGGATGCGCGGTGTACGGTCTGTTCGCGTAGATTTGGATCGGCGGGAAGTGCATGTGGAATACATTCGGGGGAAGGTGTATCCGGATCAGATCATCGGTGTGTTGAGTCGGTATTTTGAGTGGGTGCGTGTGGTGGGGGTGGAGTGAATGGGGAAGAG